>CALDSP010000125.1 GCA_937924465.1 uncultured Leptospiraceae bacterium | reverse complement strand
AGTACGGATTTATTTTAAACGAACAAAAGCAAACTCTAAAAATTCAATCAAAACGGAGAACCGTCTCCACACTTAGAATTCCTTTTCAGTTGAATGCGACCATGCAAAGGGAAATTAAAAGGTGCAAAGGGTTAGAAAAATATTTGAGTATATTACTTAAACGTTATCGATTTCTTTTGTACTCTGATTACTTTGAGCCATCAGAAAACCCAAAAACTCAATACCAAAAGAGAGGACAGAGTTACGTTACGTGTAAATTTCGTCCAGAGAATCGGGACTGGTTAGAACTTAAAATGTGGGGGGATGCTTTAGGGATCTCTGCAACTTTGATGTTTGTGAGACTTCTAGAGATTGAGAAAGAGAATGAATCAATTGTAAATGAAAGATCCTTTCGAATCTTCAGTGTTGTTGTTACTACAGTCTACTACGCAAGAGTCCCCCAGTTACGAAAAGTTTTACGTAAAGGAAGAAGTATCCTAGAACGCTGGATTACTTTTTATGACCCACCAGCCTAAACATAACAACAAAATTCAAACATAACAAAGCTAGAATAATAAAAAATTCTACATGCACATAAGGCTAATTTCACAAATAAGATTTTAGTTTTCATTCCAATCCAAATACGTTTCTATAATTTAAACTTTACAAACAAATAAGTTTATTCTATACCTCAAGAATTGAATCTTTTAGTTTCAAAGAGCAAGATCTTGATAAAGAGTTTAATTTTTGGATTTTATCTTCTAAATCATACAAAAGCATATACAAATCTTTTAAAGTTTGAGTTGTTAATAATTTAGTTTTTTCTGTTTCTATTCCCTCATAATGATTTAAATATTTTGCCAAATGTTTTCTAAATAAAATCACTCCTTGAGACTCTCCATAAAATTCAAGCATATAACGCAAATGTTTTAAAATTACATTTCTAATTTCTGCATATATGAGTGTTTGTTTGTTTATTCCAGAAAAAATCCAAGGATTTCCTATAGCTGCCCGCCCAATTAAAACTCCATCCACACCAGAAGAGTTTAAACGAAATATTGCCTCTTTGTACGTTTGAATGTCTCCATTTCCCCAAATTGGAACTTTAGCAAAAGATTTAATTTCTTGAATTATATCCCAACGAGCCTTTCCAGTATAACCCATGCTCTTAGTTCTCCCATGGACTGAAATCATACTAATACCCGATTCTTGTAATACGTGAACAACATCTTTGTAGTTCATACTTGCTTCATCCCAACCAATTCTTATTTTGGCAGTAACAGGAACATTTAGACTCTTGACCATAGATTGAATAATTTTTCCAACATAAATTGGATTTTTTAGCAGTCCAGCTCCGCTTCCTCTTTGAGATACTTTAGAAGTAGAGCAACCCATATTGAGATCGATTACGTCAGGTGCTAAGTCTTGAATAATTAAAGCAGATTTTACAATTGTTTCTAAATTATTTCCAAAAATTTGAAACCAAATAGGGCGTTCTATTTCCTCAAATTTCAGCAAAGAAATAGCACGTGAGGAATAATGAGAAAGTTCATCCGTACTTACAAATTCTGTATAAGAAAAGGCAGCCCCCATTTCTCTACAAAGTTTTCTGTAAGGACTATCTGAAATCCCAGCCATAGGAGAAAGAGATATTTTTTTATAAACAGGAATATTCCCAACAAACATAGAAAATTGCATTTGCATTCACGTATAATGTGGTATGAAAAATACTCAAATGTCTAGTAAAATTTATTGTTCAATTCGCAAAACTTGAAATGATTCATTTTGAAAAAAAGTCTCATCTAAATCTAAATTGTAATTCAAATGATTTAAGCCAATAGCAAAAAGAGTTGGAGATTCTAAAGGAAAACTTGTTAAATCTTCTTTCGCTTTTTCTAGTGTTGTAAAAATAATTTTTTGATTATTCCTTCCTAAATTGCTTGCCGCAATCAAACTAGTTTGAGGCTCTCGTCCATGTTCAAGCATTTTGTCAACAATATATAAAATCTCACCCATTCCCATAAAAATAAAATGGGCATCTGTATTTTGAATTTCACAAGGTTTTAGATTTGTATCCCAATAACCACTCCAAAAAGAAATACTTCTCGTAAACAACCTATGCGTCATTGACTCTCCTAGTTCACTTACTAGAAGTTGAGGACTTGAAATTCCAGAAATAATTTTTACAGTTACCCCAATTTGTTTTAATGTAGCAATTTCTTCAGAGCTCCTTGCAAAGATACATGGATCTCCTGCTTTTAATCTTACTACTTTTTTTTTCTCTAGAGCGTACTGCATTAAAAGGGCATTTATTTCCGATTGTTTCTTTATATGAGCCCCCTTACTTTTTCCTACATTGATCCAATTCGCATTTGGAAAATAGGATTGCATTTCATCCATAAATTTATCATGTAAAATAATTTCAGCCTGAGAGAGAATAGAATAACTCTCTAATGTCAAGTGTTTAATATTTCCAGAACCTCCACCAACTAAGTAGACGGTATTCTCTTCAAATGGAGTGTATAACATTTCTTTTCCTTTCTCTTTCTTGGATTAAAATTTCAAGCTCACGATCTAGTTTATCTAATTGAAGTTGAGATTCAATTTCTTGTCTTACTTTTTTTGCTCCACCCGGAGTTTTTCCATAAGTGGATATAAAAATAGTAAAATTATTTCTAATTATACTTGAAGCAGAAATAAAATCAGAATTTTCTACTTGATCAATAAAGTTTATAAGTATATTTCTTTCTTTGGCTTCCTTGAGTATTTCGTATTCAACGTTTTTGTTGTTCACTCCAGAGTAAACAACATTAAAACCTTTTAGGTCCCCATATTCATAAGGTTTTTGTTTCAAAACAAGCCAATCTTTATTTAAAAACTCCTCACAAAAGTTTTTAGATATGACTGAAATTTTTTTTCCAAGTTGAGAAAGAGTGCGGAGTTTTTCGGCACTTGCTTTTCCAGCTCCTAAAATAAGAATATTTTTGTCGCTTACATCAAGCATTATAGGAAGATACTTTTTCATTTTAAAAGTTCCTTTTCTCGAATCATTCCTGCTGCAACTGTATTATTTGTAGCTTCATCAATTAAAATAAATGAACCTGTGTTTCTATTTGTTTGATAATCATCAAACACAATCGGTTTAGAAAGTTTTAAACTAATTCTAGCAATGTCGTTGAGTGCTAGAGTATTTACATTGTTAATTTTTTCCAAATTGTTTATATTTAGTTTGTAATGAATTTCATCTACAATAACTTTAACTGAATTTGTTGTATGCTGTAATAAATAACGGTTTCCCGTTTTAAATTCTTTTGTATCCATCCAACAAATATAAGCTGTGATATACTGTTCTACTTTAGGTGGATTCTCTAATTTACAAATCATATCTCCTCGACTTATGTCTAACTCATCTTCTAAAACTAGAGCAATCGATAGAGGAGGAAAGGCTTCTTCTAGCTGTCCCTCGAAAGTATCAATTGCTTTAATCTTGGTTTTTAAACCACTCGGATAAACAATAATTTCATCTCCTTTTCTAAAAATCCCACCCACTACACATCCCGCGTAAGCTCTGTAATCATGATAAATCTCACTCATAGGACGTATGATCCATTGCACAGGAAAGCGTGGATGGTTTAGGTCAATGTCTTCTTCAATATGAACTGTTTCCAAAAATTCTAGTAGACTTACTCCCTTCCACCAAGACATATTCTCTGACTTTTCTACTACATTGTCACCTTTTAATGCACTGATAGGAAAACACTGTATGTCTTTAATTCCCAAACGACTTGTTAGTTGTTTATACTCTTCCACAATTATCTCAAACACTTCTTCTGAATATCCTACCAAGTCCATTTTGTTCACACATAGAATTAAATGAGGAATTCCCAAGAGTGCAACTATGAAAGTATGTCTCATAGTTTGCTCAACAATTCCTTTGCGAGCATCTAGTAGAATGATCGACAGTTGTGCTGTTGACGCACCTGTAACCATATTTCTTGTATATTGAATATGTCCGGGTGTATCGGCAATGATGAATTTTCTTTTAGGAGTAGCAAAGTATTTGTATGCAACATCAATCGTAATTCCTTGCTCTCTCTCTGCTTTCAGTCCATCTGTAATCAAAGCTAAGTTTGTGTATTCATCTCCGCGTCGTTTAGAACTTGCCTCAATTGCTTGAAGCTGATCTTCAAATATAGATTTACTATCATACAAGAGCCTACCTATTAGAGTACTCTTGCCATCATCTACACTACCCGCTGTTAAAAAGCGGAGCATATCCATTTGTAAATAAGCCGTATTATTCATTAGAAATATCCTTCCTTTTTTCGCTCTTCCATTGCTGCCTCACTTGTTTTGTCGTCTGCTCTACTGCCTCGTTCCGTGACTCTAGCTTGTGCAACTTCTTCTATAATTTCCTCTAAGGTAGAAGCTGTGGAGAGCACAGCTCCTGTGCAGGTCATATCTCCTACAGTTCGAAATCTTACAGTCATTTCTTCTACCTTTTCGTTGGGATCGTTTGGTAAAAATTCAGAGTAAGGAACAAGCATCCCATCTCTATAAAAACACTTTCGTTTATGAGAAAAATAAATACTTGGAATTTCTAACTTTTCTAGAAGTATATACTGCCAAACATCCATTTCAGTCCAATTGCTAATGGGAAAAACTCTCATATGCTCACCTTTTTTAATTCTACCATTATAAAGATTCCAAAGTTCTGGACGTTGACGTTTTGGATCCCATTGACCAAACTCATCTCGGAAAGAAAAAATTCTTTCCTTGGCTCTTGCTTTTTCTTCGTCACGTCTTGCACCACCAAAAGCAGCATCAAACTTAAATTCTTCAATTGCATCTAAAAGTGTAACTGTTTGGAGCTTATTTCGGCTAGCCCCTCTTCCTTTTTCTTCTACAACTCGTCCTGTATCAATAGAATCTTGCACGTAACGTACAATGAGCTTTTCTCCAATTCTTGCAATCAGTCTATCTCGAAATTGAATTGTTTCTGGAAAATTATGACCAGTGTCTATATGCAAAAGAGGAAAAGGAAACTTAGCAGGTCGAAAAGCCTTTTCAGCAATGCGAACTAAAGTAATAGAGTCTTTTCCTCCAGAGAAAAGTAAAACAGGACGCTCAAATTGAGCTGCAACTTCTCGCATTATATAAATGGCTTCTGCCTCAAGCTCTTTTAAATGAGAAATTTCGTATTTATTAAGTGTATTGATCATACCTTACCTTTTATTATTTATTTTGTATATGAAGACCACATTCTTTTGTTGTTGGATTTTCCCACCACCAACGCCCTGCCCGAATATCCTCACCAGGTAAAATTTCTCTTGTGCAAGGTGCACAACCAATGCTTGGAAAATTTTTATCGTGTAAAGGATTATAAGGAACTTTATTTTCTTTAGTATAATTCCATATTTCATCCAACGTCCAATCAATTAAAGGATTGACCTTTAAGACGTTATGTGAAAAGTCCCATTCTGCAAATTGCATCTCTGCTCTAGTTATAGCTTGTTCTCTTCTTAAACCTGTTATCCAAACTTTAGCATTTTTTAATGCTCTTCCTAGAGGCTCTAATTTTCGAACTCTACAACATTCTTTTCGATTTTCTATACTTTCATAAAAAGAGTTGATTCCTTTTTCATTAACCAAATTCTCAACTTGTTCAGAATTAGGAAAATAAATCTTAATTTTTCTATTATAATGCTTTTCAGTCTTTTCAATTAAATTGTAAGTTTCGTAAAAAAGCCTTCCAGTATCTAAAGTAAATATTGTGAATGGGAGATTAGTTTTAACTAACAAATCAAGTAAAACCTGATCCTCAATTCCCAAACTTGTTGAAAACCAAGCATCTTTTCCAAATTCTTGTAATAATAATTCTAATGTTTTTTCCGTACGATTTTGTACATATAAATCGTTCCATTTTTGGATTTCTTTTTCATTCTTTGTAACTGTATTCATATTACAAAATCCTCTTCAAATATTCTTATGTCCTTAGGTTTAATGTATACATTCATTTCTTTTTGAATATTTAGCATTTTATATTGTTCATAAGTCAAATCCACTTGGACAACTTGATTATCAATTGTATGAACGTCTAGTTTTACAATAGAGCTTGCGGCATTTATATAAAGCACTTTGGCTTGAATATAATTCTCATTCTTTTCAAGAGAAATATCCCACTCATAAGGACGAATGTAAATAGGTTGAGCACTAGTTGTTTCATTTTTACTAAGTATCCATTTCCCTTGTTCCAGTCTTCCATGAAAAATATTTACATTGCCTAAAAATTTTATAACAAATGAGTTTGCAGGATTGTGAAATACTTCATCTGGCTTTCCAATTTGTTCTAACTTTCCTTTGTTCAATATTACAACCTTATCCGATACTTCAAAGGCTTCTTCTTGATCATGGGTGACCATTATAGTAGTAACTTTAATTTCTTTGTGTAAATTTCGCAACCAACGACGTAGTTCTTTACGAACATTAGCATCAAGAGCTCCAAATGGTTCATCTAACAATAAGACCTTTGGTTCAGAAGCTAAAGCCCTTGCCAAAGCAACACGTTGTTTTTGCCCACCTGATAATTGATGAGGATAACGTTTTGCAAGATTTTCTAACTGAACAAGTTGCAAAAGTTCTGTAACTCTTTTCTTTCGATCTTTTTTATTGAGGTTTCGAATTTTTAAAGGAAATTCTACATTTCCCTCTACTGTCATATGTTTAAACAAAGCATAATGCTGAAATACAAATCCAATGTTTCTCTCTTGAATAGGAATAGAAGTTGCTAATTCATTAAAATATAAAATTTCTCCTTCTGTGGGAGTCTCGAGTCCCGCAATAATTCTTAATAAAGTAGTTTTTCCAGATCCAGAAGGACCAAGTAAAGAAATTAGCTCTCCTTCGTGAACATCAAAACTGACGTTTGCGAGGGCAAAATGTCCATTAAATTTTTTAGATATATTTTGAATTTTTATGCTCATTTTTGAGTCTCCCCTATTCTCCTTTCCAATAATACTTTAGCTATGAAAGTTAAAAAGGAAAAGAGAACCAGTAAACTTGCTACACTAAAAGCGGCTGTAGTCTGATATTCATTATAAAGTTTTTCAACTCTAAGAGGTAAGGTATCCGTAAACCCGGTAATATGTCCAGATACTAAAGAAACAGCTCCAAATTCTCCCATCACTTTTGCGGTACATAAAATAACTCCATAAAGAAGTCCCCATTTGATTTTTGGAATTGTGACAAAAAAGAAAGTCTGCCAGTAATTAGCACCTAACGTAAAAGCAGCTTGTTCCTCCTCATCTCCACTTGCTTCTAAAACAGGAATTACTTCTCTCACCACAAAAGGAAAGGTTACAAAAATTGTAGCTATTACAATTCCGGGGATTGCAAATATAACTTGAAAACCTTTAGACTCGAGCCAATTTCCCAACCAACCTTCTAAACTAAATACTAAAATAAAAATAAGTCCAGCTATAACAGGAGAAATAGAAAAAGGTAAGTCTATTATAGCTAACAAAAAATTTTTTCCAAAAAAATGAAAGCGAGTTAGTAAAATAGCTGCCGAAACTCCAAAAATTAAATTTAAGGGTACAGTAAATAAAGCTACAGTTAAGTTTAAAAGTAATGCTGAAATTGTATGAGGATGAAAAATACTATTCAAATAAAAAGTAAATCCCTTTTCCAAAGCATGTATAAAAACATTCATTAAGGGTAACAAGATTATAATACTCAAAAATAAAACACTTATACAACTTAGCACGTAACGTAAAAGTTTATTTCTCATAATTATAATTGCTCCACTTTTCTAAGTAATTCAAAATGAAGAGTAGCACAAAAGAAATGAAAAGCAAAAAAACCCCAATAGCACTTGCACCTAATTTATCGAACTGTTCCAATTTAATTGCAATGATTAGAGGAGCTATTTCTGTTTTATAAGGCAAATTTCCAGATATAAACACTACACTTCCATATTCAGCTAAAGAACGAGCAAAACTCAAGGTAAAAGCCGTAATCCAGGCAGGAAGAAGATAGGGAATAATAACATAACTTAAAACTTGAAAAGGGTTGGCTCCTAGAGAAATTGCGGCTTGTTCTAATTCTGGATCCATTTCTTGAAGGACTGGTTGAATAGTTCGAACAGCAAAAGGCAAACTTACAAAAGAAAGAACTAGTACAATTCCTTCTTTTGTATATGCTAAAGGTAGACCAAGTAGTCTACCAAAAAGTCCATTTTGGGAATATAAATCTACGTAAGTAAGCCCTGCTACAGCAGTAGGAAGAGCAAATGGGAAATCTATAATAGAATCAAAAAACCTCTTTCCAAAAAACTCAAACTTAACTAATGAATAAGCTATAATAAACCCAAAAAAAGAATTTAGTAATGCCGCAAAAAGAGAACATAAAAAACTTGTTTTATATGCCGCCAAACATCTTTTATGAAAAATAATTCCTAAAAATTCATGCCAATCTAATTGAAAAGAATTATTCAATAAAGCAAAGAACGGAATAAGCACAATCATTCCCAAGTAAAACAAAACGTAAACTAAGAGAATAGTTTTTAACTTCTTAGGATAATAAATATTTGAACTCATTCTAAAATCCTATCGATTAAACTTCCACTTGCAAAAATTTCTCTGTTCACATTTTCCCAATTTCCAAAAACTTCTTCTACTTTAAAGAGAGTTAGGGTAGGATAATTATCTTTAAATTTCTCTTTTAGCTTTGGATGAATAGGTCTAAAACCATGTTTAGCAATAATTTCTTGAGATTCTTGAGTATAAAGAAAATTTAAATAAGCTTCCGCAAGCTCTTTCGTGTTCTTCATTACTGTTGTTCGTTCTACAACTGCTACCATTGGCTGAGCATAAATGCTTATAGAAGGATAAATAATTTCTGTAGGTTCAATTTTTTCACGTAACGCAAGCAATGCTTCATTTTCCCAAATAATAAGAACATCTCCAAGTTTTCTTTGAAAAAAAGTAGAAGCACTTGCCCTTGCACCAGAATCTAAAACTATTGTATTTTTATAAATCTTACGCACTTCCTCTTCGGGGTTTTTGTATCCTTTCAACTTAAAATATCCATAAGCAGCTAAAAAGTTCCACTTTCCACCACTTGATGTTTTTGGATTTGAAGTAATCACTTGAACGTCATGCGTCAGATCTTCCCAACTATAAATATTCTTAGGATTTCCCTTGCGAACAATAAAGACTATAGTGGAATAGTATGGCGTAGAAGAGTTTAGAAATTTTTCTTTCCAGTTTTTTGAAATAAATCCTTTATCGGCAATTTTTTGAATGTCAGATTCCATTCCTAACGTGACAACATCTGCTCTTAGCCCCCAATTGACTAAATTAGCCTGTTTAGAACTTCCTCCATGTGACTGCAAAACCTGAACGGACTTTCCATTCTTACTGTAAATTTGCTCAAAAAGAAAATTTAATTCAGCATACATTTCCCTAGTAGGATCGTATGAAACATTCAGTAAATAAATATTTTGAGCATTAAACTTACAGCTAAAAAATAAAAATACTCCGAAAAGTAACTTATTCATTTGTAACCATGATTTTTTAATTCTCCAATAAAGCAATCAATTTTTCAATATATTGGATTTTTTTTCTAAAATAACGGATTGCTGTTTTATGATGATTTGTATGATTTTTTTAGCTATGTTTATTTTATTTAAATTTTTATGAAAATTTTGGAAATTTTAAGTTTTGACTTTTTTCATTTATAAAAACTAGTTTCAAAAAGAGTAGTTTCTTTTATGATTGGTCTAATTCAAACAATTATAGAGAAGGTTTAGTAAGTATGAGTTTTAAAAACAAGCAGGCTAATTTTCAATCATCCGTAGATGGTTTAAATATTTTTTTTCAATCATGGACAAAACCAAACACTGAAAAAGTCTTGGTTATTCAACATGGATTTGGAGAGCATAGCGATCGCTATAAAAATCTCTTAAACGCCTTGGAAAATGAACCCGTAAGTGTTTATGCTCTAGATTCACGCGGACATGGAAGATCAGAAGGAAAACGCGGACATGTAGATCAATTTCAACGTTATATTGACGACCTCGCAGATTTAATTCGAATTGTAAAACAAGAACAAAAAGTTGAAAAAATAATTCTACTAGGTCACTCTTTGGGTGGAGTCATTGCTCTACAATATGCTACAGAAGGGTTTAATCAAGACAATTTGCTCGGACTTATTATTAGTTCACCCGGACTAAAAATTAAAATGGATTTAGAAAAAGAAATCAAGAAAGTTTTAGCTGAAATCCTAAGTAATTTTATGCCCTCTGTAACTTTAGATGCAAACTTGGATTTAAAATATCTTAGCCATGATCAAAGTGTGATTGATGCATATAAAAAAGATCCATTAGTTCATGGAAAAATTTCTTTCCAAATGGGAAAAAATTTATTTCATTTAAATGCAGTAATGAAAAATAAAGCTCATCTCATACAAGTTCCAATTCTTATGATCCACGGTGAAGAGGATGGAATTGCAGATGTAACTGGAACAAAAGAGTTTTTCAATAATCTAAACTGTAAAAGAAAAGAACTCAAAATTTATCCCGGACTCTATCATGAACTTATGAATGAATTGCAAGCAGATAGAGAAAAAGTTTTAAATGATGTTCTAGAGTTTATTCGTTCTTTATAAAATGAATCTACTAGAATTGAATCAAAAACTTTTTATTGAAGGAAGAGAGGTTTCTTCCAACTCTCCTCCTTTTTTAGTAGCAGAGATTGGTCTCAATCACAATAATAATTTAGAATTAGGAAAAAGAACTATTCAAGCAGCAGCTAAAGCAGGGGCTCATGCTGTGAAATTTCAAACTTATAAAACTGAAGAATTTATTGATCCAACCAATTCAGAATCTAAGTTTTTATTTGATATTTTTAAAGAATATGAACTCTCCGAAAACTTCCATATAGAATTTCAAAAAGTAGCTCAAGAGGAAGGAGTTCTTTTTTTTTCAACTCCACTTTGTGAGTCAGCTGTAGATTTACTTATAAGTTTGAATGTCCCTATTTTAAAGGTTGCGTCAGGTGACATTGTGAACAAACAACTTTTGAGTAAAGTTTGTAGTGCAAAACGTCCTGTATTTCTTTCTACAGGAGCATCTAAACTTTTTGAGGTAATTCGTGCTATGGAGTTTTTAGCTGAAAAAGAAATAAAAGATATTTGTTTATTTCATTGTGTTTCTTTATATCCCACACCTTTCGAAAAATTAAACTTACAAACAATCTCTTTTTATCAAGAAATTGTTTCCTGTCCTATTGGATTTTCTGATCATTCTAATGGAAACTTAGCGGCAAGTATAGCAGTTGGAATGGGTGCTTGTGTAATTGAAAAACATTTCACTTTAGATAAAAATCTACCTGGGCCAGATCACTCTATTTCTTTGGACCCAAACGATTGGAAACAACTTGCAGAGGCAGTCCAACTTGCTTACGTTATGCGCGGAAAAAAAACAAAGATCCTTCATAAAGAAGAAAAACAAAGCCATTTTTTTGGAAGACGTTCTATTTATAAAAAAAATAACAAATGGATAGCTCTTAGACCTGCACAACACTTGAAAGATTCTAGTTATAGTGACTCTTGGTACCAAAGGAATACAGAATGAAAGCCTACCTTGTACAAAAATGGTGTGAACCCGAAGAAATGCTCTTTACTGATGTAGAAGAACCACTCTATAAAGAAAATGAAGTACTTGTAGATGTTCATGCTTGTGGAGTAAATTTTCCTGATCTTTTACTCATTCAAGGAAAATATCAAATGCGACCAACTAGACCTTTTATTCCTGGAGCTGAAATTTCTGGAGTAGTTTCAAAAGTAGGATCTAAAGTAACTCAGTTTCAAGAAGGAGATAAAGTTTATGGAGCCTCCTTTTTGGGTGGATATGCTCAAAAAGTTTCCGTTCCAGAAAAAAATCTCTATCATATTCCACAAGGTATGAGTTTTGAAGAGGCTTGCGGTTTTGTAGTTACGTATCAATCTTCCTATTTTGGAGTGATTGTAAGAGGACAACTCCAAGCTAAGGAAACCTTGTTAGTCCATGCGGGAGCTGGAGGAATTGGTACGAGTGCTATTCAAATTGGGAAAGCGTTAGGTGCAAAGGTATATGCTACTGTCGGAAGTGAAGAAAAAATAGAAATTGCTAAACAAGCAGGGGCAGATTTAGTTTTTAATTACAATGATTCTACTTGGTCAAAAAAAATTCGTAAAGAATACGGGGGAGTAGATGTAGTGATTGATCCCGTTGGAGGAGAAATTTTAGAAAAATCTATATTATGTACAAACTTTGAAGGAAGAATTGTTGTAGTTGGTTTTACAAGTGGAAAAATTGCACAGGTTGCAACCAATCTTTTATTACTAAATAACATAAGTCTTGTAGGACTTTACTGGAATCTTTATTTCATGAATTTTCCAGAAAAAATTCATGAAGCAGTTGATGATTTACACTTATGGTATAAAAAAGGAATTACAAAGCCAATCATATATAAAACTTTTGAACTTAAAGATGCTCCTTTAGCAATACGAACTGTCACGCAACGTAAATCGTACGGAAAGGTGGTTTTAAAAATAAAATGAAAACTCCAAAACAAACCAAATATCCAAAAGAAATTGAAAAAGAAATGCAAACTTTTGAGTTCCTTTTAAAAAAGGAAAAACTCAAAGTAACTAACCAAAGATTACTTGTAGCTCAAACTATTTTTTCTATACATAATCATTTTACAGCCGATAGTCTACTTGAAATGTTTAAAGACAAACGTTCTGAAATTTCCAAAGCTACAATTTATAGGATTTTAAATATCATGGTTAAGGGAAATTTGCTAATAGAACATGACTTTGGTAAAGAATATAAATTTTACGAACACATAATAGGACATGAACATCACGATCATATAATTTGTGTGAACTGCGGAAGAGTCGTTGAGTTTACAGATCATCAAATTGAAGAACTCCAAGAAAAAGCCGCTAGACTAAATGGTTTTAAAATTTATGGTCATAGATTAAACATTTACGGAGAATGTTTAAACCCAGAAAAATGTAAATACAATCCTACTTTACAAAAGTCAAAATAATTACCTTTTTTGAAAATTCTCTATTTCCTGATACTTCTTCCAAAAAAAAAAGGAATCGCAAAATTATGGATGGATTCAATCACGCTCGGAGTATTGGGAGGGTAAGAAAAATCTAAAACTTTCATAATTTTTTTCTTAATATCAATAACATTGAGTGCATAATAATCAAATTGATAGTATTTTTTTATAAAACTCTCGAACTTTTTCATGATAGTTTTTATATTTAAGTCTTGATTTAAATCTTCTGCTTCTTTCTTTTGCGATTCCAAAAGTTGTTTTTGTTTACTTAGAAGTTGCCTTGATTCTTCTGCCTCTTTTAAGAGTTGAGACTTATAGATAGTACTCGCAATTTGTTCTGCAAAAATTTGAATTTGTGAAATAACAATTTCTGAAAATTGAAAATCTTCTCTATAAGAAGTAAGAGAAAGTATTGCTATAACTTTGTTTCTAACAATAAGAGGAACGTTAATTAAAGTTTTTAATTTTAGGTCTCGTACGATCTGTAAATCGATTGTTTTTGCTTCTTGGATTAACTTATCAAATTTGAGACTATAATTCCAAATCAATAATTCTTTTGATTTGTATACCTTGTAAAACCCTCCCGCTCCTTTCGGTGTTAAAGGAAAAGTATAATTTTCATAGTATTCATGGATATTATTTGGAATATAATTGTTTATAGAAAAAATAGTAGTTATATTTTGTTTTTTTCATCTATCTTTAGTAACCAAAAAGCCTCTACTTCAAAGTTTAAATTCATGTAATCATAAATATAAATCATGACCAGAGAGAGACTAGACGTAGAATTGATTAGATTGGAAAGTTTATTGAGTTCTTCTATTTGAGACTTGGCTTTTGTTAATTCTTGATTTGTTTCTAATATTTTGCAATAATTTTCATCTAATTTTTTGGCTATAGGTCGAATTAAAATAAATACACCTCTCGAAGGAGAAAGGTTATAATAAAGAGAGAAATTATAAAAAATAAAAAAGAAATAAAAAGTGAAATTGCATAAAATAAAAAATTTTTTTCATATAGAATTTCATGTAAATTAAAAATATCTTTTCTAAATGTTCCATAAGCCAAATATTACATTGGAATAAATACAAAGGCTCCGCCTGGAAAAAAATTTATACTTAACAAAGAAGGTACGTTTGTTGAAACTAAAATTGAAAAAAGAAACAAAGGAATATAAATATTCCAGTTTAAAGATTTTTGCTTTCTGTATTTAGCAATGTAATAAATTACAGTTGGTAAAACTACAAAATACAAACATAAAAAAGAAACCATAGCCCAAACTCGAATTGAAAGACCTCCTTTCGGATATTTTCCAAAAGGAAATTTATTCCAAGAGTTTAAAAAAGCTTTACCTGCAATAAGTTCTATACCTGCCCAAAGACTAGCAAGAATCACAAAGAAATTGCATATAAGTAGAGACTTATACTTTCTTTCAGTGAGTTCATAAAAAAATTATTGTATAAAGAAATCTGCTATAACTTTTGTAGCACAAATATCACTTTCTACATAATATCCTTCTACTTTCCCACATTGGTTCAATGGATAAGCATGCCCTAGGTTTGGTAAAAACCATGTTTCTAATTTTTTATTAGCATACGTTGAGCGAATGTAAGAAGATGTAGAAGTAACAATAGGACTAGAAATTCCATGCAGGTTTTCCCATTGCTTAGTTGCTTCATAAAATAAACTTGGCTTAACAATAGTATCTAATCCCCCATGAATCAATAAAGCTCTAGGCCAATTAGAAAAATTTGGTTTTGTATTTCTAATAAAATCTCCCCATTCTGTTGAAGTTTTAGAAACTGTTTCTAAACTAGCTCCATATCCTGAGGAACATTTTGTAATTTCTGAAATGTTGTTTACTCCATCAGGATAGCAACGCGTAGGACCTGCTGCAATACTTGCAAAACCTTTAAAATCTTCAGGATAAATTGTAGCAACTACACTAGAAAAATATCCTCCTGCAGAAAGCCCAAGAATAAAGACTTTTTCTAAATTGACAGAAAATTTTTCTTTTACGTAAGAAAGCATACTATACACAGATTGAGCTTGTCCCAAATTTTTGGTTATATCGTTTAAATTAAACCAATTAAAACAACGGTCATCTAAAAAAGTTATACTTGGTTCTTCAGGATAGACTATCAATAAATTTCTTTCTTTTGCTATATCTTCCCAACCTGAATTTCTAATTTTACTTGCACTCTCTGTGCATCCATGCAAAACAAATACAACTCCAGCTTGTGGGTTTAGGTTTTCAGGAGTGAACAAATACATTTTGAGCCCTCCCGGATTAGAACCAAATTCTTTAACTTCTTGAAATCCTATGCTTGAAGTTTTCATGGATTGGGTTAAGGCATAAGCTATTAAAAAATTGCTCTGGCTATCTTGTTTAGGTTGCTTGCAATAAACAAAAACTACAAATAACAACAAAGAAATAAAAATTTTAATTACATTCATTTCTTAACCAAAATATGAACTGTACTTGGTTTGACTTCTTTTTGTGTAAAATCAAATCCAAAGTCTCCTCTTCTATCCCGCATTTTACGGTATAGCATGTTTCCATTAAACAAGGCTTCCACTTCTAGAACAATCATGTTATTTGTGTTAGAGCTAGATTTTACAGAAGTAAAGTTTACCCCCGGAATAGTTCGGATTGTGTGCTCAACGTCTTTGTCTATGAAGTCATCGTAAAGAATTCCTTCAAATACAACTCGTATACTTGTGCCTCGTTTCCATTTTTGGGAAATTTGATCGCGAATTTTTTCGTGAGCTTTAGATACTGCTTTTTTGATAGCCTCAATAGAACCACTATCAGGACTTACATGAGGATAAGCACTTGTAGAATTTTCGGAAGCAATAATTTTGGCAGTTCCTACATCTACAAACTTAAAACGCAAAGTTGCCTGAATAGAATAAAGTCCACTTCCTTCAATTTCTCCAATATTTTTTGTTTCTGAAACTCCAATTAGTAAAATTTCAGCGCCCATTTCTGCGGCAGCCTGCATTGCTTTATTTTCTAAAGAAGAATCCCCATATACTCCAAACGCTTTTCCTCCCTCTTTAGCTAAAATTCGAATGAATTGCTCCTTATCTAAAAATTCAAACTCTGTAAATTTGGATGCTATTTCATTTTCAGTGACAGTTTGTCCCGCACGACTTGGTTTTCCATTTAGATTTTCATCAATCAACATGAGAAATCGTGGTTTACCAATGTCGGCATAACGTTGTTTTAAAGCATCCTCAATGGCTTTAGCATTTACTTTTCCTTTTGCATCAATTTCTACAAGAGCTCCGTTTTTACGAGAGGGTCCAATTTGTTGATAATCAATTACAAAGCCCTCTACAGAAGACATCACAATTTTTTCTTTAGATTCAGCGTCTATAACTTGAGAACGACCCTCTACCAATTCACCTAAGCCTTTTTCTAAAATTTTTCGTTTTGCATTTAGTTCCGCGTCAATTTGATTGATTCCTGTCACATTTTTCACATAAATATAGCCGTCTCCTTTGGTTTGCGTACTAGCACAAGACTGAATCAATAAGTAAGAAAAAAATAAAAAGATTGCCTGCATACCACCCTCAAAATAGAAAATTTTTATACTAGAATACCTTAAGCTGTAAATTTTAAAAGTGAAAATTTATAGGTTTGAAATTATTTTTCTTAACAACAAAAACTACCAAAAAAACATGGAATTAGTACCATGAAACCTTTGTTTGTAAAGCTCTGCTTTTTATTTGTTACTCCCTGTGTTTTGTATTCACAGGCTCACAATTGGAATTCACCTTCGGAGGTCGTAAAAAAAGTAAAAAAGAAATATTCAGAAATAAAAACTATGAGTGCGGATTTTGTAATCCAAACCTCCTCTTCCAAGAAAAGTACAATTTTGAAAGGAAAAAGTCAGTATAAAAACCCAGGCAAAATACGCTATGATTTTTCCCAACCAGAAGGAGATACAATCGTTTCAGATGGAAAAACTTTATGGATCTATATAAAACGAATTGAAGCCGTCGGAAAACAAGATCTAGAAATCCAAAAAAATAACAGTTCAGGAGAACCAATTTTTCCAACAAACACACCGGCTGGACTTTTTAGAATTTTTCGCAAATATCACTATAAATTTGATTCCATTACTCAACCTCAAAAAATGGAAGATGGAAAAGAGTATTTTGTTTTAGCATTAGAACAGCGAGAGAAAATCGGTGGTTTTGATTACATTACTTTATTTATTGATTCAAAAGATTACCTAGTTCGTAAAGCCATTGGAAAAGATTCTAGAGGAAAAGAGACAAAAATTGAATTTACGAATATTCAATTAGATCAAGAAATCGAAGATGGAATTTTTAATTATCATATAAGTGGAAAAGTCAAAATTGTGAATAATCCTCTTGTAAGTGCTCCACAAAATCCAAACCAAACTCAAAATAATTAAAGGAGAAAGACTTTGAACACATACAAGCGAGTTGGTCAAATTTTAAAAGAAGCTAGGGAAGAAAAAAACCTTACAGTTCGAGATATTGCCAAAGAAACTAACATTGCTGTCAAGTTTATATTAGCTCTTGAAAATGAAGACTATACCCAATTCCCAGCTGAAACCTTTACAATTGGTTTTTTGAAAACTTATGCAGATTTTTTGAAGTTAGATTCGGCTCAAATTATTCAACTTTACCGTAGTCAGCAAATGGAAGAAAGCCAACAGCCAATTCCGGAAATTACTCAACCCACAATGAAAGTGATTGCTTTAGAAATTGAAAAAAATAAAGCAATTCTTCCTTTTATTCTAATAGGGATAATATTTTTGGCAGTGTTAGTTTTTAGCTTTTTCTATGATGACAAAATCAATGATAGAACCTCTAACAATCCAATTGAAAACATATCCTCTTCTGAAACAGAACTAGGAATCCCTTCCGGTATAAATTTCACTCCTCAATCTATTCCAGAAAATGGAGATATTCCCTTTACTCTAACTTTGGATCAAGGATTTTCATTTAGTGTAAATAATCAGCAATGTCGTATCTTTATAAAGGGAGTTAAGGAAGAAAACTTAGAGGAACGCAGAGCCGTGCTTGGTTTCAATATCTCTCCCGAAAGAAAGGTGTATACTTTTGAAATCAAAGTAGATGAAGAAATAAAGTTAAGTTATGACAATCCTGAATTAGAAAGCCTACGACGAGAGATTATCATAAAGGCACAGTCAATTACTGCAAATTCTGCTAAAATCCTTGTTTCTTTTGGAAAAGAACGGGAGGATTCCTCTTATTCTCCTGTAGGAGATGTTCCAATTCAAATTACTTTGTTTTTTGTTAAATCTACATATGCTGAATTTAGTTCAGATGGTCAAATTGGAGAAAGAAGACTGTTTCACGCAGGAGAAAAATTGAATTTAGAGGCAAGAAATCGTTTAGAATTAAAAGTGGGAGATGGAAGCGCGGTAGAGATTAGCCAAAACGGAAAAGAGAGAGTCAAACTCGCCAGAAATAATAAAGTAACTAAAAAAATCTTTTATAAAGTTCCAAACCCTTACGATAGCTCTCAATTTATTATCAAAGAACTAGGAGACTAAATTTTGAACTCTTCTCACTCTTTTCATATAATTACTTTAGGCTGTCCTAAAAATATTGCAGATTCTTCTAAAATGGAAGAATCTCTTTTGAGATGTGGACTCAACCTATCCAGTAGTCCCGAAAAGAGTGATTTACTTATTATTAACACTTGTACTTTTATTACAGAAGCTACAAACGAAACCATTGAAACTATCTTAGAGGCGGTAGATTTAAAAAAAAAATCCAATCAAAAACTAATTGTTGTTGGTTGTTTTGCAGAGAGATATTCTAAAGAAATCCAAGAAGAAATTCCTGAAATTGATTTACTTTTTGGAACAGGAAAATATTCTCAAGCAGATGAAATAATTCGTTCTCACTTTCCAGAATATTTTCAACAGAAACGCCCAGACCTTGAACTCTTAAAAAGAAATTTGCACCTAACGTCCAAAAAGAAAAACAACTCTTCCTTTGCTTATGTAAAAATTTCCGATGGATGCAATAGAGGTTGTCATTTTTGTATTATTCCTACGTTACGTGGTAGTTTTCATGATTCTCCAAAAGAAGAAATTCTTCAAGATGTTCATAAAGCTTTATCGGAAGGTGCAAAAGAAATTTGTTTAGTTTCTCAAGATACAGTGTTTTATGGAAAATCTTTAGATGAGTTAAGTAATTTAATTCAAACTATTACAGAAATAGAAGACTTAAAAATTCTTCGTCCTTTGTATTTATACCCTGATAAAAAGACATATAAACTTTTAGATTTATTTCTAACAAATGAAAAAATTGCTCCCTATTTTGAATCTCCTATTCAACATGTTTCGGAGAAAGTTCTAAAATCTATGAACCGAATTGGAAATAAAAATTTTTTTATAGATTTATTTAAAAAAGCTCGACAAAGAAAAGATTTAGAAATACGAACTTCTATTATTATGGGATACCCCGGAGAAACCGCAAAAGATGTAGACGAAGTAATTCAATTTATTCAAGAAGTTAAACCTGAAAAACTTGCTCTCTTTGGATTTTCACCCCAAGAAGGTACGAAAGCTTACCTTCTTTCAGAACAATTAGAAGAACAAGAAATTTCTCACAGAGTCAATTTAGTTCGTGAAGCTCATCTAGAAGTTTTAAAAGAAATTCACATTTCTAGAATTGGAGAAACTTATCCTGCTATTGTAGATAAAGTAGGAAAAAAAGAAAGCATTGTACGCAGATTTCAGGATGCTCCCGAAATGGATGAAGTAGTGTATGTAAAAAATTCAAATCTAAAAGTAGGGCAAATAGGAAAGGTACTCATTGACAACTTTTCAGAATACGACATGGATGGAGTATTTTTGGAGTAGTGAAATTTGAATCAAGAAAATTCTAATCTCAATCTTCCAAACTTTTTAACACTCATTCGGATTGCACTTGTTCCTTTTTTTATTTACTTTCTCTTTAAAGAATCTTTAATTTATAACATTATTGCTTTTGGAATTTTTTTAATTGCCTCACTTACAGACTTAGTAGATGGATATTTGGCAAGAAAGTGGAAACAAGAAACTGAATTTGGAAAATTTTTAGATCCCCTTGCCGACAAAGTCTTAGTAATAAGTTCTTTTGTGACTTTTATAGCACTCAACGAACAAGTAGAAGTGTGGATGGTCTTCTTGATAGTTTTAAGAGATATGCTAATTACTTCCCTGCGTTATATTGGAATTCAAAACAATAAATCAATTCGTACTACGAAAATTGCTAAGTTAAAAACTTTTTTCCAAATGGTAGCAATTATAGTCATACTTTCTTTATTCATTGTAATTACAACAGGACAAAGAAAAAATATCAATTCACTATTTGAAAAAGGCAAAGAGATGGGAAAAATTGGTTTAGAGATTGCCAATGAAAATTTTATGATCTTTATACAAGCCCTTCAGAAAAAAGCTCCAGAAGATGTAGATATTTTTTATCATTTAGCTGCATTCCTTCCTTATTATATTATGTTGCTTGCTACTGTTTTTACTGTGCTTTCAGGAATCCGTTATTTAATCTCTAATCGGGAACTTTTAAAATGGAAATATATTTCTAATGCTATAAGGAGAGCTAAATGAATTTACTAGAAAAACTTACTCAAAAAGAAAACCTCACACTTGCTGAAACTAGAAATTTTATGTTAGAAGTTATGAGAGGTGAAATTTCTGAAATTGTGTTAGCTTCTTTTTTGACTGCACTTAAAATGAAGGAAGAAACGGAAGAAGAATTATTAGGATTTGTAAATGCTGTGAGGGACTCTGCTTTACCTGTAGAAAAAGATTTTCCTTTTGATTTCATAGATACCTGTGGCACAGGAGGAGATGCTAAGGCATCTATTAATATTTCTACTCTCTCTGCAATTACAATTGCTTCCATGGGAGTTCGAGTTGCAAAACATGGAAATCGTTCGGTTTCTTCTGTTTGTGGTTCTAGTGATTTATTAGAAGGTTTAGGTTATCCTTTTCCAAGTACTGTTCAAGAAGCTATAGAGAAATTTGAAGAACATGGATTTGTATTTTTGTTTGCTCCTTTTTGGCACCCAGCTATGAAACACGCCGCAAATGTAAGAAAGCAATTAGGATTTAGAACAGTTTTTAATATGATTGGACCTCTAAGCAATCCCTTGCATCCAACGCACCAAGTAGTAGGCGTATATTCTTCTAGTATTTTAGATAAAGTAGCTGGAGTTTTAGAAAAGCTAAACCTAAAACGTGCTCTTGTTTGTCATTCAAGAGATGGATACGATGAATTTTCTATTTTTCATGAGACAGAATATGTGCTAATGCAAAATGGTTCTAGAAGTTATCATGTATTTAATCCTAAAAGTTTTATTCCACATTTTCAAGAAAATGAAATTCAAATTTACTCAAAAGAAGAAGCAGTAAAAAAGGCTCAGGAAGTTTTATCGGGAAAATTGACAGCAGGAACATATTCAGTTGCCTTAAACGCGGGAGTCTCTCTATACATTATGGGGAAAGCTAACGCAATTGAAGAAGGATACCACTTAGCTTTGGAACATTTACAAAAAGGGGAACCTTTCAACTATTTAAAGAAAATTTGTAGTTGATTCAGTATTCAAAATAAAAAAATTAGAATTATGACTTTATCGACTTTATTTTCTTTGTTTTTAATATTAGCGCAAGAGGCTCCTCAAGGAGACAACAAAACTATTTATTCCTATCTCATTCTTATTATCATACTCATTGTTATGACTTATTTCATTTCTATTCGACCGCAAAAACAAGCAGAAGAAGCTCGAAAGAAAATGATTGAATCTTTGGTCAAGGGAGATTCTGTCATTATGAGTGGTGGAATTCATGGAAAAATTGTTGAATTTCGAGAAAATAATGAATTAGTAGTAGTCAATATTGCTAAAGATACAAATGTAGTTTTTAATTCTACAGCAATTGAAAAGAAAAAGTAATATGCAAATTTTTAGTTTTTTTCTTATTTTTTTTATTGTTATTTCAGGTGTTTTCGGACAAAGTAGGAAGGAAAAAAAAGTTTCTAAGGCTTCAGATTCTTCTAAAGTTTGGACCAAAGAAGAAATCCAACTTTTCTACCAAAGCTGGATTGTGGAAGATTTTCAATTTCCTGAAACATTGAGTTTAGAAGAGGTTTCTACTCAAAAAATAGAACCCCCCAAAGAGGAGTCTGTTCCTCCTGCCAAAAAAGTTTCTATTCAAATAAATACACAAGCAAACCCTATTGTTGATTTTTTTTCTGAAAATATAAAATTTATTCTTATTGGACTCGCAATCCTTTCTTTTGCTTTGTATCGATTGCGATATGGGAGTTCTATTTCTCATTCTAGTAGAAGAATTTTTTCAAAGTTCAAAAATAAATAACGTGTAATAAGGAGTAAAATTTGAAATCCAAAGGTTGGCTATTTTTACCATTGTTTATCGTAGCAATTTCTTTAGTTTTATTGTATCCTAATTTTGTTATTCGAGAATTAGAACTTACTATCAATCCAGAAGTTTTGAAACTTCCCAAAGAAGAACAAGAAAAACTTTTACAAAATTTTCAAAAGCGTTGGAAAGAAGAATATAATAGCAACAATAGTTATAGTATTTCCCCAGAGCCAACAGCAATTCCTGAAAATGGCAAATTTCTTATCATTGGTCGATTTATCACCTCTGCAAAAATTAATCAAATTTCTCAAGAAAATATTCATCTTTTTTTAGAATCACAAAATACTTTGCGCCCAACGTGGATAGAATCTACACTACGTAAGGGTAAATCTATGTCCATAAAACTAGGTTTAGATTTGCAAGGTGGCATGAGAGTTGTTTTAAAAGGAGACTTTGAAAGTTATATATCCAAGTTAAGAGATATGTATAGTAAAGAAATTTCCGAGCTAAAGTCTACTATAGAATCCACTGATAAATCTAGCGAAGAAAAAGAGAAAGCTAAAAAAAGACTAGAAGACATAGAGTCTGGGTTTGAGCTCAATGAATCAAGAAAACTCATTGAACTAGAAAAGGCAAAATTAATTATTGATAATCGCTTAGCAAATCAAAACCTCACTGAACCACAAGTACGCATTCAGAAAGATCAGGACTCTATTGAAGTTGCCTTACCCGGTGTTTCTAATTCTACTCAAATTTTAGAAATCTTACAAAGCACAGAAACAGTGGAATACAGACTAGAAGAACCTTCCGATGAAGGAGGAAGAGGAAAATATGAAACACTCATTGACACTGAAGAACAACGTTTGGTAGCCGAAGGAAAGCGTGAAGAAACAGATATAGTTAAGTTTCAAGAGATTATAAAAAATAAGCTGGGTAAAAAAGCACAAGAAGATTTCTTAGCAAGTCTAGAACAAAAGTATAAAATTCCTACCAATCAATACAGGATATTTGCTCTTTGGGCAAGAGGAAGCAAGGCTGACAGTCCACTTTTACCAAGAAGATTTTTAGTTCTTGAAAAAGCAATCGCTCTCTCTGGAAATGATCTAACAGAAGCGCGTCCTTCTTATGATCCAAACAATTATGGTTGGGTAGTCAGTTTTTCTCTTACCCCAATGGGAGCGCAGAAATTTTTTGAAGTCACCTCCAAAAACAGAGGAAGAAAACTCGCCATTATTTGGGGAGATAAAGTAGTCTCTAATCCAGTTATTAATAATCCAATTGCAGGAGGACATGCAGAAATTACAGGAAGTTTCACTCAAGAAGAAGCAATTAGACTTTCTAATATTATAAGTGAGGGAGCTTTACCAATTCCACTTACTGTCTTAGAAATGCGCTTTATTGGACCTACGCTAGGGATTGAGTCCATTGAAGTTGGATTTAAGTCTGTAATCATAGGATTTATCTTGGTAATGGTTTACATGGTTTTATACTACCGTTATGCGGGGCTCATTGCAGATTTAACATTGCTTATGAATGTGCTCATGCTTATGGCTCTTCTTTCTTTGATGGATTTTACTTTGACTCTTCCGGGTTTTGCAGGAATCGTGCTCACTGTAGGGATGGCAGTAGATGCAAACGTAATTATCTACGAGCGTATTCGTGAAGAATTGGCAAAGGGGCGTTCTATTTCCACGGCTATAGAAAATGGATTTTCGAATGCATTCTCCACAATTTTTGATAGCAATATAACAACTTTAATTTCTGGAATCTTAATGATTCGATTAGGAAATGGTCCAATCAAAGGATTTGCTATTACTTTGTGTTGGGGGATTATTACTTCTATGTTTTCCTCTTTAGTGTTAAGTCGTATTCTAATGAATGCATCTATTGATATTTTGGGAATTCAAGATTTAAAAATGGGTTTTCGTAAACTACAAATTACTGAACAAAGGGAAGTACAAAATGTTTGATTTTTCACGTTATAAATATATCTCTTTAAGTGTTTCGGGTTTGATTATTTTTCTTTTTTTTATACTAACAGTCTTTGTTCATAAAGGATTTGCACGTTCTTTAGACTTTGATGGTGGATTCAGGGCTGTTATTCAAACCGACAAAAAGAAAGAAGACTTAGAAAAATTCTTCAAACAAGAAGGAATTGAAGCAGTTGTAATTCTCATTGATAAAGAAAAAAATCATTATCAAATTGATATAGGTCTAGATGCAAAATCTAAAATGACAGCGTTCAACGAAAGAAATAAAAAGAGAAAATCTGAAAGTCAACCAGAAATTCAAGAATTTATTTTAATGTTAGAAGATGGTTTAGGACTTAGTAAAGAAGAAATTTTAAGTGCAGAGCAAGTGGGAGCAATTGTAGGAGGAGAACTAACCTCTGCTGGAACTAATCTTATACTTGCCACTATCATTATTATGACAATTTATTTGAGCTTTCGTTTTCAATTTAAATTTGCTTTGGGAGCATCAATCGCATTGTTTCATGATTTGTTTTTTACTTTAGGATTTATTGGAGCATTTCAAATTAAACCAAGTATTCCACTCATTGCAGCAATCTTAACCTTGCTTGGTTATTCTATCAATGATACAATTGTAATTTTTGATCGCATTCGAGAAAACTTAGCTAACTCTAAATTGAAAATCTCTCTTTCTCACATTATAAACCTGTCTATAAACCAAACATTAGGTCGAACTGTAAATACTTCTTTTGCTACTTTGATTGCAGTAATTGCTATTTTAGTTGGGGGAGCTACAGAACTTTATGATTTTGCAATAGTGATCATTTTTGGAGTTATTATTGGCACCTATTCTTCTGTTTTTATTGCAGCACCTGTTTTAGAAATTTATGAAAAATTTTTTCCAGAGAAAGTATAAGGATTTGTAAGGTTGAAAGGTTCAGTTTTTAGAAGGCTAAAATTTCTCTCTCTTTTAGCTATGGGAGTTTCTTCTCCCAATCCTCCTGTAGGAGCAGTCATTACTGACTTAGAAGAGAATATTTTAGCAGAAGGTTTCACTCAAGAAATTGGAAAAAATCATGCTGAGCGAGAAGCCTATGAAAATTTTTCTCAAAACATCCCTCATCAAATTTATATCACACTAGAACCTTGCACACATTTTGGTAAAACCCCACCTTGTATAGATTTACTTTTAGAAAAAAAACCTCGTAAAGTTTACTTGGGAATTCGTGATCCAAATCCTCTCATTCAACTTAGAGATGGAATTCATGAACTTCAAAAAGCAGGAATTGAAGTGGAATTTGATTCAAGCATACAAAAAATTTCTCGCGCTTTCTTAGGAGGCTTTTTAAAAAGAATTATAAAACAAAAACCCAAATTTTTTATTAAAGTGGCAGTAAGTAAGGAAGGCTACTTTACAAATAAAGAGAGGGACTCTTTTCGCATGACGTCCAAAGAAACAGATAATTTCTTTCAAACCTTTCGATCCAAAATGGATGCAATTGTAGCAGGTCCTTATACAACTTTTAAGGATTCTCCTTCTTTAGATTATAGAGGATATACTTGTTATACAGATTCAAATTCTGATTCCTCTATGATAATAGATATTTTTTATTCAGCTTTCTGCGAAACTATTTACTCCAGTGAGAAAACTCCAATTTCAGATGATAAACGTCAGCCTTATAGAGTTTTTATCCTTAGCCCCAAAATTTTTCCAAATCAAGAATTTTTTGAAAAACAATTTCAAATTAACCAGAGAACTCAAACAAAAAAATGTATTTTCTTTTGCTTAGATACCTTAAACATAGAACAAGAAAAGAAATTATTAGAGTTAACTAACTTTCCTATCCAATATGTAGAGGTGTCTTACTTGAAAGAAAAGTTAGAAAATTTTTTATATTCTCTTGGTTGCTTACATGTTTTGATAGAGGGTGGAAATTTGCTTTATCAAATTTTTACAAGTGATATTGACTATTCAGATGAAATCATTTTAATTCATACCCAAACTTCTATTTCTAAAGGAATGATTCCCAAAATCCCTTTTACCAAAATGAGAATTAGGGATCGTTTTTCTTTATCTAGTGATAAAATCAATATTCTTTATCGTTAACTTAAAATGCTTACAATAATACTTCTTATTTTATCTAATATTTTTATGACCTTTGCATGGTATGGACATTTACCTTACAAAGATAAACCTTTATGGATTATTTTTGTAAGTTGGTTTATTGCTTTATTTGAATATATTCTTCAAGTACCTGCAAAATAGAATTAGATATGGAAAATTTAGTGCTGTGGAATTAAAAACAATGCAAGAATTCATAAGCCTAATTGTTTTTGCTGTTTTCTCACATCTTTATTTAAAAGAAGCTCTTAGGTGGAATCATTTGCTTGGATTTATTTTATTAGTAGTTGCCGTTTATGTAATTTTTATGAAATAGTAGTTCATTCAAGTTTTGATTTTTCATTAAAATAAAATTTTTAAACATGAGGGAATATGATTGGTTTAGTTGGCTTAGGAAATATGGGCTATGCAATTTATAAGGCGTTGCGTGACAGAAATTCTATTAAAGTTTACGATCCTTATGTTCAAAACAAATACCAAGAAATTTCTTTTGTTAACGAAATTGCAGAGTTAGAAAATGAAAAAGTGATTATCATTGCAGTCAAACCAAATAAAGTAACAGAAGTTCTACAAGATTTCAAATTACCTCATATTTATATTTCGATTGCAGCAGGAGTAAAAATTTCTACTATAAAACAAAACTCCCATTCCAACTCAAGCATTGTAAGAATTATGCCCAATCTACCTTTAATTGCAAATGAGGGTGCCATGGGAATGTTTGGAGATCCAAAATCTTATGAGATAGCTAAAGAACTTTTTAGTTCCTTAGGAAAAATAATTGAACTACCAAACGAAGAACTTATAGATGCAGTCACAGCCCTTTCAGGTTCTGGACCTGCTTATGTATTTAGTTTTTTACACGCTATGACAGAGGGTGGACTCAAATGTGGACTTAGTTACGACATGTCTTTTAGCCTTGCCTTGCAAACTTTAAAAGGAAGTGTGGCTTACATAGAACAGCTTCAAAAACAAAACCTGCCTTATCACCCCGCAGAATTGAGAAATAAGGTAACCTCTCCTGCTGGAACAACCATTTATGGATTAGAAGTTTTAGAAGAAAATGGATTTCATGCAAGTGTAATGAAAGCAATTTTTTCAGCATACAAAAGGGCTCAAGAATTAGGATAGAATTTTTACGTTAGGCGACAAATTTTAGTGATTATTGATTTTCTTTCCCAGGTCGATACTCAAATAGGGTAAAGAAAATGTTCATTTGGGTGAACCAAGGAATTGTTGAACCTTATGTTCCAAGAGTTTCTCATAGAAATGTACCAAAGGTCAATCCATTAGCTCCAAGTATTCCCGACAAATCTTTAGAAGTTCATCCAAATGACTTTCAAGAATTAAAAGAGCACGGATTTTTGCCACACAAAAACTATTCTTATCAAGAAGAAGAATCACACAAAAAGTCTTCCAAGAAAATTTATTATGCATTAGACATAATGAGTAAAAATGTAATTACTATTTCTCCAGACGACTCAATTGATATTGCTAAAAAAATTTTTAATGAAAAAAAATTTCGACATCTTCCTATTACTAATCCAGATAAGACCCTTTTTGGAATTGTTTCTGAAAGAGATATTTTAAAACAAAAACTAATCAATTTAGAAAACCCTAGCTCAAAAGTTACAATAATTAAAAATTTACCTATTCGAAAAACTTTAACAGCTTTTCCTAGGACTCCAATTCGAGACATTGCCAAAATTATGTTTGACGAGAGAGTAGGTTGTATCCCAATTTTAAGTAAGGAAGATTATACTATACAGGGTATAGTAACAAGAAGTGATATACTAAAAGCTATTATAAATATGTCTATATTGGAATTGTACGGATAAATGTTTATTCTTCTTCCATAAAAGAAAGCTCTAAATTTTCATAAATTTTTAAACCTTCTTGAAACATTTCTGTTGAATTTTGAAACAAAAAATTTCCTAAAGTAATGATTCCCAAAAATAAGAAACTAAAAGAGAGTTGTATGAACAGAGTCTTATATTTTTCCTTTCTATAAGCGACGAGAACTAGCTTAGAAATTTTTTTATCCCATTCAAGGCTATAAAGTCTTTTTTGGATTTCTTCTTTAAATTTTTCATTCATAACTCTCACCTATCCAGATTTTCAAAAAATTTTTTTGTTCTAAATATTCTAGACTTTACTGTTCCAATTTTTAAATTTAATTCTTGAGAAATTTCTTTTTTTGTTTTTCCTTCTAGTAATTTTTCAATTATTAATTTATATTTAATTGGAAGTTTTATAATAATTTCCCAAGTTTCAAATAATGAAACACTTTCATTTTTTTGATTTTTAGAAAGTGATTCTTGTAGTTTTAATTTCTTTTTTCTTTGACGCATAACGTTTTCATTCATTCTTATAGCTTCATTTTTAGCAATTGTATACAACCAAGTAGAAAGTTCAGAATTTTTTTTAAACTTATTTTGTTTGAGAGCTTTATAAGCTCTCAAATAGGTTTCTTGTGCTACATCATCAATATAATCTAAATTTTCTTCTTCAAGATATTTTTGAATAGCAGAGAGAACTACTTTTTTTGTTTCTGCTACAATCTTTTCAAAATCAATCTCCAACATTTTTTTCCATTTTTTTGTCAAATTTTTCCATAAGCTCTGCAAGTTTATTTCTTTGTTCGGGTGTGAGTACTCTATGAAATTCAATCATTTTTGTAATAACAAAATCTATCATTTCTTGTCTAGATTTTGCAAGAGGCTCAATAGTTTTTTTAAACTTTTCTTTATCTATTTGTTCACTTTTAATCATAGATAAGACTTCATTTTTAATGTTTTCTATTTCTAAATTTGCCTTTATACTTTTTTGTTTGGCTATAATTTCCAAACGAATGCTTTCTAACTTGTTGGTTTGCTCGTCGTTGAGTGACAACTCCTTTTTTAGTTCTTTTACAATCCGATTTACTCTTTCTTCAAAATTTTTAGCCCTAAAGCATCCAAAGAAAGTGAATATAGTAAATAAAATTATAAAGAATTGTAATACCTTCTTCATCCCTACTCCTTTATCAGTGGGACCCAAATTTTCCCATAATAGTTTCATTTAATAAAAAAAGTTAAAAACTTAAAAAAAATTCTGTGAATTTTCCGTAAACAACCGATATGTATTTTGAGGGATCAAGGATGAGACCTCAAAACTAAATCTTTTTAAAAAAGACGGATTTCAAGGAGGAAACCGAATGATTATCAACCACAACCTATCAGCTATTAACTCACACAGAGTGCTTAAGTTCAATAACGAACTTCAAAGCAAAGACATGGAAAAACTTTCTAGCGGTATGCGAATCAACCGTGCAGGAGATGATGCCGCAGGTCTTGCTGTTTCTGAAAAAATGAGAGCTCAAGTAAATGGTTTAAGACGTGCCACTGCCAATGGAGAAGATGGTATTTCTTTTATCCAAACTACAGAAGGCTACCTTCAAGAAACTCAAGATATAGTACAAAGAATTCGAGTTTTAGCTGTTCAAGCTGCAAACGGTATTTACACTGAAGAAGATCGCCAACAAATCCAAGTTGAAGTTTCTCAGTTGATTGATGAAATTGACCGTATTGCTTCTCAAGCAGAATTTAACAAAATGAAAATGCTTACAGGTGGATTTGCTCGCATGAATCCAACTGCTAGTATGTGGTTTCACATTGGAGCAAATATGCACCAAAGAGAAAGAGTGTTTATCCAAACTATGACGACTGCGGGACTTGGACTTCGCAATCCAACAGTTTTAACTTTTATATCTCTTTCTACAATGGCTAAAGCAAATGCCGCAATTGGTGTTGCAGATGAAGCTCTTCGCCAAATCTCTAAACAAAGAGCCGACCTTGGTGCTTACCAAAATAGACTTGAGCATGCAATTCGTGGTCTCATGAATGGTTATGAAAACCTTCAAGCTACTGAATCAAGAATTCGTGATACTGACATGGCTGAACAAATGGTTAGCCTTACTCGTTATCAAATTCTTACTCAAGCTGGCACTGCTATGCTTGCTCAAGCTAACACAAGACCACAAAACGTATTACAACTCTTACGTTAAGCGTCATTGGAAGAGGGTAACTTCGGTTACTCTCTTTTTTAATATTTATTAGTATTCAATATTTTTGAGTCCCATTCAATCCATTTCAATAGACCTGTTCGAAATCTTTCATGAGTTTCTCCTAAACCGACTCGAATAAAACCCTCACTTTCAAAATCTGCACCCGGAAGAACAAAAACTCCTGTATTTTTGTATAACTCATCTGCGTATTCCCGTGAGGAAAATCCTTCTTTAAGTTTTAAAAAGGAAACTAGTCCCCCCTTTGGTGGAGTAAAATTTTGAATAGAAGAAAGTTTTGGTATAATATCCAAAAAGACTTTCAAGTTTTGTTGTAAGTTCTCTCGAATTGGTTTTAAAAATTTTTCTCTATTTTGTAAAAGTTTTAAAGCTAAAAATTCAGAAATAGGATTTACAGTATGAGTCAAATAGTCTTTAAAAGAGCGAGCTTTTTTTAGAAGTTCTTTATTTCCAACTAACCAACCAATTCTTAGGCCTGTTACTCCAAAACTTTTAGTAATAGACCCTGTAGCAAAAATCTTTTTTCCCAGTCCTGCTCCCGAGAATCCAAGTTCTTTTTCATAATCCAAGAATCGATAATGCTCATCAAATAAAACATATTCATCCCAAGAAGAAAGAATCTTTTTTAACTTTAAAATTTCTTTTTCACTCAACGTCGCTCCTGTTGGATTATGTGGATGATTTATGATAATAAGCTTTGCTTTATTTTGAAAAAGTTCATCTACAAGAATTTCATTTGATTTAACTAAAACAGGTTCTAACTTAGCACCCAACGTAAGAGGAATTTCATATAATGCTTGAAAAGCTGGGGATAAATAACGCACAACGTCATTTGGAGATAAAATTAAAGAAAAGAAAAGAAACAAGGCTTCCGACGTACCTGTAGTAACTAAAACTTCTTCGTTAGTTATTCCTTCATATAATTTTGCAATTTCTTTTCGTAACTCTTCTCTTCCTTGATTGGGTGAGTCTGCTAGAGAAATGGTTTTTAAATCATCAAAAGAAATTCCTAAAAAATCACATACATAACCAAGTGTAAAGTTTCTAAATCCACTTTCTCCTAAATTACACTCTGCTTCTAATCTATATTTTTCTAATCTATCCTCAATAAAAAATTCTCTTGGAGTCATTCAATTTTATGTAATTCTGAAAGAAAAGGAACAAGTTCTTCTAATACATCTGGAAGTTCATATTCTAAAATATCCCCAGCCATGATTAAATCATTGGATTCAAATGAACTTGCAACTTGATTCAATAAGTTTTTAAGTTTTTCAACAGTTTGAGACAAGGTTTTTCCAGAAATTTTCATATTTGCAAAAATTTGATTGGGGGTTTTGGTTTGCAAAGCCATGATTGCATTTAAAAGAACTTGGAGTCTTTCTGTGGAGTAATTTAAAATCTCTCCTGCTAAAACTTCTTTTCCAGATTGTAAATTTTCATTTACGCGTATAAATTCATTTTTAATGACTTCCATGTTTTGACTGTAGGCACGAATCACATCTCGCAATGTTGAAATATCTACTGTAAGAGCGGTAGTTTTACTAATTAAATTCATAGTAAACAATTTCAAATCTCGCAAGTTCTCTAAAAAACTTTCAATTTGTGAAGAAGAAGTAAGTTTCTTAGAATTTTCTAGTAAATTGGCAAAAATTTGAGCTACACTGTTTCCCTCTGGAATAGGAAAAATTTTAGTATAATCCAAATTCAAAAATTGAGAGGCACTTAACAAAACGTCTTGCATCCAATTTAGACCTTCTTTTAGGTCCCTTTGCTCCACTTCAGTAAGAGAATCTCTTCCTACTAAAGTTGTGCCAACTTTATCTATGTAATTATCTAGTTCAAGTAGAGTTGAAACTAAAACATCAATTCTTTCTCCAATATAAAAATCCAATCTTACAGAAGGTTGAATTTCCATTTGCGAAAGTTCGTTGAGCGAGTATTCTTCTCCATCCTTAAAACATTTCAGTAAATATTTTCCTTGTGACTCTGCCCATTTTTTTACTTCTTCGTAAACTTCAGCTAGGTTTTGTTCGTTGTTTAATTGAGTTTCTACTTGAATGTCGTTTATGTAAACTTGCATATTCAATCCTTTTAATAATCATTATTATTATTTGCCCGCATTTGTCTTATACTTTGATTTAAATAATTATTGATTACTTTATTTTTTCCAATTCCTTGTTCCATATATTCAAAACGTTGTTTGAGTTTTCTTTCATAATTTGCTAAATGAGATTCAAACTCTTTAATCTTTTTGTTGTTTTCTTGGATTTGTGTTTCATGAAGTTTTACTTTTGTTGTAATAATTCCAGAAGTAAATTGCGTATAAGGCTTGAGGGTTTCTAAGATAGCAATCCCCACTCCATCGTCAGCGCGATTATCTCCATTTGTATCGGAGGCAAAAAGCTCCCTCACTGATTCAGGATATTCAATTAAAACACTCTGAAGTTGAGTTTCATTTAAAGTTAAGTAACCCTCCTGTATTTCTTTCCATGAAGAACCCGGATTCCCCGTCGAAACCCCAATATCGGAAAGCACTTTGAATCGTGGCTCTGTAGAAGATGGATAAGAGGCACCAATTACAGCCCTTAAAGAAGAAATTAAACGCACAATAGTTGGCTCTCCTGCTAAAATACCCGACTTGGACTTGTTCAACCAATATTCTTCTGAAATATCGGCCTCTGGTTTTTGATTAGTAGGTGAGGATAAATCTATTTTAGAATCTCTATTAGTAGCACTTACGTCACGTGAGTACTTTATGAGTTCGTTGTAGGATTCTACAAACTCTCTCACCATGTTAATTCCTTTTGTTACATCTGCAACTACTTCCAATGTAATTGGATTAGGAGTTGGTTTTAATAAATTAATGGAGGCTCCTTCAATAGCATCTCTAATGTTTTCATTAGTATCTCTTATAATTTCAATTCCATCTATTTTAAAAATTGCATCTTGGGCTTGTGTAACAACTTGCTGAGGTGGGGCTCCAGTGATCTCTCCCGGAACTTGCAAGTTTGCACCTAAGAAAGTAATTTCTTTCTCTGTAGTATTTGCTATTATGATTCGAAGTAAATTTTCATTTTTAGCAAAATCATAAACGTTAAGCAAGTACTTATTATCTTTTTTTTCAATGCTAGAGTACTTTACTTTCTCTCCTTCTTTGCTATCATATACAACTCCACATCCTAAAAAGTCAGGAAGATTTCCCTCTGCGTCAGGTTCAATATTGATTTCAAGAGAAGAAAATTTTTCAACTGGAGTTTTTTGAATCATAAATTGAAAAGCAGAATTAGGTTTTATTACATAACCATTCGGTCCTCTGGAAATAGAATTTTCGGGATTTCCGTTATTAGTAAATTTTTCAGGTAAATAAGGAACAGGCGCATCGGGAGTAAATTCAATGGGTTTTAAAGTGGGAGGAGGTTCAGGTTGGTTTTCTCCAACAAGTCCGGCACTTGCTAAGACTCCATTTGGGTCTAGGAATTTTAGTTCTGCCTCTTTTCCAAATTGAGTGGCAGTGAGAGAAAATATATAATTTTCACTATCTACACGAGTTAGGCTTGGAATAGCTACCTGCCCTCCTGCAAGTTTAATTTTATCTACTAACTGTTCAATTTCCCCACCTTGGAAAGAAATAGTAGCTCTCTTTTCTTTAGAAACGATGGTAAAATTTCCCTCAGGAATTTTAGTTCGCATTTTAATTTTGGTTCCTGCTACTTTGTGTTTTGTAGCAAGTTGAACGATTTCTACTTCTTGTTTTGCAACCTTTGCATTTTTACCAGCCTCCCCACTAATATACCCTTCTTCGTTAGCAGTAATTTTTTTGGAAGAAAAGGGAGCTGTAAAAGAAGTTAGATTTTTAGTTTTGATTTGAAGATCCACAGCCTTATTTTTTAATTCGTTCCAAGCGCGAACTTGGATTCGCGTATACTCATTCTCACGTTCCCAACGTTTGATTGGTTTAGCTTCAACTTCTACAAGTTTTTTAACTATATCATTTGTATTTTGTCCAGAACTTAAACCCGGAACTGTAAATGAAGGCATAAACGACTCCTGTATATTCCTTTTTATTCTAGTTTTTTTTTATGTATAGAAAAAAATAGATTTTCACTTTTTAAATTTGAAAAGTCATTGAATAAAAATATAATAATTCTCACTTTTAGACCATGACACTTGAGCTAAGGGAAGATAATTTAGAGCTTTTTTTTGATAGAGAACTTTCTTGGTTAGATTTCAACTTTCGAGTTCTAGAAGAAGCAAAAGATCATTCAAATCCTATACTGGAAAGATTAAAGTTTCTTTGTATTACTGAATCTAACTTAGATGAATTTTATATGGTTCGAGTTGCAGGTATTCGAGAAATGATGCTTGCAGGAGCAGAAGAAAAAGGACTGAGTGGACTCAAGCCACAAGAGGTCCTTTTAGAAATTTCTCTAAAAGCAAAAAATTTAATAAAAGAGCAACAGAATACTCTAAAACATGATATCCTTCCTGAATTAAAGAAAAATGGAATTACCATTATTCAAGACACTTCGCAACTTTTAAATGGAGACGTTCAGTTTTTAAAAATTTATTATAAAGAAGAAGTCTCTGGGGTTTTAACACCATTGGCTGTGGACCCAGCTCATCCCTTTCCCCATCTTTTAAATAAAACTTTAAATTTAGCTCTTACACTACAAGATAATTCTGATAGAGATAAAATTTTATTTGCTTTAGTACAAGTTCCTTCTGTATTGCCACGTTTTGTAGAACTTCCTTCGAATGGAACTTCGGAAAGAAGATTTTTTCCATTAGAAAAAATTATAGAACTCCATTTTTCTGATTTATTTTACGGAATGCAAGTGAAAGAAATTAGTGCTTTTAAAATTGTAAGAGATGCAGATATTTCTATTCGAGAGGATAATTTCACTTCTGATTTACTAACAGTTGTAAAAAAAGAAATCAAAAATCGAATTTGGGGAAATGCCGTAAGACTAGACATTATTTCTAGTTCCTCCGCTTATATTTGCTCAACGCTCAGAGATTTATTAGGACTACAAGAATATGAAGTTTTTAATGTAGATAATATTTTAAATACTACAGATTTAATGTACTTCTATGGACTTTCAGATACAAATCATTTAAAATTTACACCTATTCAGCCTAAAAATTTTTTTGCAAACATATCTTTAGATAAAATTTTTCAACAAATTCGAAAAGGTGATATTTTACTTCATCATCCTTATGATTCTTTTCAAGCTGTAGAAGATATTCTAAAATTTGCAAGCCAAGATCCCAAAGTACTAGCCATTAAAATGACACTTTATAGAACTAGTGGAGATTCTCCTATTATCCAATATCTTCAACAAGCTGCAGAAAATGGTAAACAAGTTACAGTACTTGTAGAACTCAAAGCTAGATTTGATGAAGAAAGAAATATCATGTGGTCACAAAGATTAGAAGACTCAGGAGTTCATGTAGTATACGGGGTAGTTGGATTAAAAATTCATTGTAAATTATTGCTCATCGTTAGGAGAGAAAGTGATAGACTAAGACGTTACGCGCATTTAAGTACTGGAAATTACAATCCTATAACTGCAAAATACTATACTGATTTATCTCTATTTACACAAGCCCAAGAAATTACTGAAGAAGTTGGAGCTTTATTTAATGTAATGACTAGTTTTTCTGAAATGCCAAATTTTCAATATATTAAAGCTGCTCCAAAATATTTACATAGCGCATTATTAAAACTAATTCAAAACGAAACTGAAATTGCAAAAAAAGGAAAGCCATCCTATATTTTTATGAAAATGAATGCTTTAGTAGATAAACAAATTATTCTAGCTCTTTATGAAGCAAGCCAAGTTGGAGTAAAAATTGATTTAGTCATACGTGGAATTTGTTGTTTAAAACCGGGTATTCCCGGAATTTCTGAAAATATTACAGTTCGTTCTATTGTAGGAAGATTTTTAGAGCATTCGCGAGTTTTCTTGTTTGAAAATAAGGGAAAAAGAGACATTTATCTTTCCTCAGCTGATTGCATGCCAAGAAATTTTTTCAAAAGAATAGAAGCGCTATTTCCAGTTTTAGATAAATCTAATAAAGCAAGAATTGAAAAAATTATTTCTATAATTTTAAGTGACAACGTAAAAGCTAGATTTTTAGATCACAATGGAATTTACTCTAAACCAAAAGTTATTGATCAAAAACTTGTAGACTCTCAAATTGAACTTGCCAAAGTTTAAGAGGATATATGAAAAAATTTTTTCTTTTATTTATCATACTTTCTTTTTCTTTACATTCTGAAGATTGTAATACTCTTATTTCCAATTTTACTAAACCAATTTCTTTAAAAGGAGGATGGTTCTTTACTAGAGGAGATAATATTGATTGGAAAGAAGTTGAAACAGAAGACAGTCGATGGCAAAGAATAGGTTTACCAGATTACACAAAAGAACAGGACAAACGCCCATTTGGGTTTTATTGGTATAGGTGTCCTATTTTTTTACCAGATGAACTCCCAACTACGTTAGGCGTCAGTTTAGGAAAAATTCGAGATGCCGATGAAGTATATTGGAATGGAGTTTTAATTGGAAAAACAGGGAGTTTCCAGCCAAATATTGAAGTAGATATTGAAAAAGAAAGAAATTATTCTATTCCAGACGCTTTACTACAATCGGGAAAAAATGTTTTAGCAATACGAGTATATGCAACAACTAGACTCCATGGTTTAGCCATTTCTCCTTCCATTGGAAAAGAAACAGATCTTTATACAAAGAATTTAAGAAAACATATTTTTCCTACTATCAGTGGATTTGTTTTTCTTAGTATGGGAATTTTTTTTATAATAGGTTCCCTTGTTCGTTCAAATAACCAAAGTAATCTTTTATTTTCTTTATTTTCTATTTTTTTAGGATTGTATACCTTATTAAGGACAAATTTTCGATATCAGCTTTTTCAGGATTTCGCTTTCTCTTATTCTTTTGAACTAGTTTTACTTTTTTCACTACCAGTTTTATTTGTAAATTTTTTAACTCAGTATTTGGAATTGAAAAGAAAGTGGTATACATATCTTTATGATCTTTTTCAAGGTGGTTTAATCATATATGCTTATTTTTCAAGAACACCCGATAAGTGGCTTATATTGATTGATCTAAATGCATATTTCCTTTTTCTTCCTACTTTATATGTAATTTTAATTTTATACAAGTTTTATCGTATAACGTCCAAAAAGATACGATACATTTTATACGGCACAATAGGACTAATCCCTACAGTAATTTTAGATACACTTAGAGCCCTTGAATTTATAAGTATTCCTCCTACTTTACATTTTGGTTTTTTGTTTTTTTTAATAAATATTTCCATACAACTTTCAGAAGAAATGGTAATTAGCTATAAAAATTTTCAAAAACAAGAAGACGAGCTACTGAAAATGGAAAGAGTCAAAACAAACTTTTTGTTTAATGTTTCATCGGAAATAAGGGAATATTTAGACAAAGCAATTATTTTATGCAGGGAAATACTGATTGGACC
>CALDSP010000124.1 GCA_937924465.1 uncultured Leptospiraceae bacterium | reverse complement strand
TTTCTTTAATTTCCTTTGTAGTTATAAATGATATTTTGTATTCATTTAAAATTATAAATACAGGTTATTATATAAAATATGGATATATTTTGTTTTTACTGATTCAGACTTTTGTTATTTCTCGCCAAAATATACATGCTTTTTTTGAACTTCAGGTAGTAGAAGGAAGACTTCGAAAAATTAGCAAAGTCAAAGATGAATTCATGTCTAATTTATCTCATGAAATGAGAACTCCCTTATCTCTCATATATGCTTTTTCGGAATTGATTACGGATAAAAATTATACAGATACAGAAAGTCTACGTTCTTATGGAGAAGAAATTAATAGAGAAGCTAGATATCTTATTGAAATTATTAACGATCTCATGCTCATTACAGATCTTGAAACTAAGTATTCTTTAAATTTAAAAAATTACTTTCTAAAGGAACTATTACAGGAATCTATCAATTATTTAGAGAATTTTAGAGTAGAGAAAAATATTTCTATTGAAACACTTGGAAATGAAAATGTGAAAGTTTTTTGTGATAGAAGTTTAATCATAAAAGTTTTTATTATAATCATTAAGAACTCTATTTTATACAATAAACAAAATGGAAGTATAAAAATCTTTTGGGAAGTTGAAAACAAATTTGTTCATGTTCGAATTGTGGATACAGGCTATGGCATTCCTAAAAAGGATCTTCCTTTCGTTTTTGATAAATTTTATCGTGTTGATAGTTCAATTACTTATAAAGTAAGTGGAGTTGGAGTGGGGCTCTTTTTAGCAAAAAAATCAATGGAAATTCATGAAGGAGATATATACTTAGAAAGTAAATTAGAAGAAGGAACAACAGTTCATTTATTGATTCCTGCATCTAGAAGTTAGAGGTTTGTTCAAGCCAAGCTTTATAATTTATATAACGTTGATGTAAATATTTTAACTTTAGTATATCATCAAATTGATAACCATAAAGTTTTTTAGATTTTACAAAAATTTGCATAAGCTCTTCAATTTTATGAAGTCTTTTTTCTACCTCTTCCAGTGTAACCCCTTCTAATCCCTTTTCAAATTCAATTTGCAAGTTTAAAATGGGATCATTCTTTTCTAATCCAAGTCTATTAAATTCTTCACAAGATAAATCAAATAGTTTTCGTATCCAACTTACTTTATCAGTTTTATAAATTTGATTTCCCGGTTGATTAAAAAATGGAGAGTCTAAATCTTGGGTGAGTTTGTCGTGTAATACAAAAGGTAAGATTTGTCGCAGATCCTCAAATTCTACTTCAAGATTTCCTCTAAAATATGCAAGAGCTTTCACAAAAGTAAGAATGGTTAAAAGAGCTCGAACTGAAAAACCATTTTTGGTTTGAGAACCTAAATCTTTAATTTTGTCTTTTCCAGTTTCTAAACTTACAACAGACTTGTAATCTAAACCAGAAAGTTTGATTGTATCTTTTGTTTTATATTCAATTTGTTCAGCGGCAATTTCTGAAAATTCAAACTGACTAGCAAAAAACTCAATTCTTCTAAGTAAAGTTTGAGGAATTTTTACTTCTAAAATTTCTTTATTGATTTGGTCAATTTCTTGCTGTGTAAAAATAATTTCTTCGGGAACTACTTCTTCGGGTTTAATATTGTTTTCAATACGCTTTAAGAGTTCCCCTAAAAAACGAGAATTAAAATGAAGAGCTTTTACTACAATATCTATCCTGTCACGTAACGCTTCAATCACTTGATAAGTTCCCCCACCTGCATCATCATTTGCAGTTAAATACCAAGCTGACTCAGGACATTCATAAATTTGATCTAAAATTTCAGCGTAGTTATCCGCAAGTACGGTAAGCAAAGCCGATTGAGTGCGAGTGGGAATTCGGTTGTATTCGTCAATAATTTTTACACGCATACTCAACCATTTCCTCCAAGCAATCTTGATTTCATCCATAGACTTGGCATTTACTAAGTCAGAAGGAAGAGGGTTTCCAAGTAAATCAGAAACCGTCATTTGTGGTTGTCCATGTTGAATAGCGCGCTTAATTTCTTTGATAGAGTATCCACCTAAAACCCCCATTAAAATAGCACTCGCAGTTTTTCCTCTACCAGGCCCTCCTACTAATAGACAACGTTTGCGTGTAACAAGATTTAAGAGAGGAAGTAAAACAAAACTAGAATAGCTTTGAGAAGTGGGAAATACAATGCTACTTTTAATGTCACCTAACGTATAAACTTGAGGAGGGGTTGAATTGTATTCAATATCATAATAAGGACTTATGATAGCTTTATTTACAATCCAAAAGTAAGCTTTTCTAAGTTTTTCATCTAAACCGTAGTCTTGAGTTTCTGTAGAGTTCTGTGAAGAAGGAGTGGAGATTACTCCTTCAAATAATTTTTCCACAGTAAATTTTCTTGAAACTTTTTTTACGTTTGGTGCTGTAGGAGACTCTGAAACTTTTTTAAATGGATTTACATTCACTATTCTTGTGCCTTTTTGTAATCAAAGTCCACTATACTTTTAAGAGAATAGTTTGTAAACTTGTAAATTGTAGATAAATTATTTTTTCTTGCATAAAAATAACTTGACTTATCTTTTCCCAATATTTGCAAATAGACTGTTTCCCCACCTTTTTCACTTTGAAAGCTATAAGTTATTTCATATCGATTTCGTTCCGTTAAGTCGGTTGGAGGATCTTCCAAAAGAACTTCTTCAGCAGAGAGAGAAGCTAAGGAACGAGCCAAGGAATCTATTTCTTCTTTTTTGAGTTTGATTGGAGTAGGAGATTCTAATTCCCATTCTTCGCCTTTTTTGAGTAAACTATAGGATTTTTTCTCATCTTGAAGATGATTGAATTTGATAGAAGAAATTTCATTTGAATTAAAGTTTTGAGAACTCATTTTCTTTTGAATAAAATAATCTAGTGCTCCTCTACCCATTACGGTTTTTAGATTATCCTCTACTAAATAAACTTCTTTTCCATCTTTCCAACGTATATACGTAAAACCACCAGTTGCTAAGTTCCCAATATGGAATTTCCCAACGAGGTTTTCTTTATTAAATATTTCCACAACAAATGCTTCATTTCCCTTAACCCCAAACTCTGTATGTCTATTTTCATCTTCTGTAATGACTGTAAATTTTTTAGCTTCTAAAAGAGACTTTAAAAAGGTTTGAATTTTTTCTTCATCGGGTAAAAAATCTTTATTTCTAATAGCTAACTTCCATTTTCCACTTTCTTTCGTGAACAACATTTTATCTTTTTCTAGACCTTCTCTTTCAAGAGTAAATTTATCAATCTCTTCCAAAGCTATTTTAAGAAAAGAGGGAGCTTTTTCATAAGTTTTTTCGAACAAAGAAAAAGGATCTTTTTGAAAGAAAAGAGTAATAGCAAGTACTAGGTTTACAGTTGTTAAACTAAAAGCTATATTTTGATTTATAAATCCTAAGATTTGGTTCATAAATTCTCCTATTTTGTAGAATTTCTTTTTTTGAGTCGAACAAATGCATATATTGCAATCCCTACAGGAATAAAGAAAATATTTACAAAGCTAAAAATATTCTGGATAGTTTTAGAAATGGGTTTTAAATTTCTTATGTATGCTTGTTTGGTTCTTGTAGAAATTAGATCTGTATCTCCAGAGAAGATATCAACTAAGTTAAAGAAAAATGGAATATTAGCCTTTTGCATAATTTCAATATGTTGATTCGTTATAAACATATCGGAAATTAAATAAGGAGTTCCCAATACAAAAAGTTGAGAAGTTTTTCCTTCTTTGGTTTTATCTATATGTGAAAGTTTTGTATCTTTAGGGATTGTTTCTTGAGTAAAAGCAGATTTAAATTTTCCATGCACGTGAACAGCAAGTGGGATGTTGATTCCAACAGGAGTAAGTTTTCGCATTGCAACTTGTTCTTCTCCAAGCATAACATAATTTTCTTGTCTATCGGCTTCTTTTGTACTCGTGATTACAATATCATATTTGGCTTCGGATTGTTTATCGGCACTAATTTCTAATCCTGATGTCCAAGGTAGAAAAACTACTGTGCTAGTTTTTGTAATCAAACTTTCTTTAGAAAGTTGTTTGGAATCATGAGTAGGCACAGGCCAAAGTGGATAATGATATGGTACAAAAACCCCGGGCTGAACTTGGATAAAAGAATTTGTTACTAAAGAAAATTCAGGTTCAAAGATTAAATCAGTCTTTACTTCCACTCCATATTTGCGCAAGAATTGATTCACTTTCTCTGCATTAGGATGTGCTGTAGCAATTCCCTCTCCTCCAAAAGAAGGCATTCCTCTTTGTCTAGAAGGTAAGGTAAAATCCATAGTCTTCGCCAAAACAATAAGCCCACCTCCTCTCATAAGAAATTGATCTAAATGATAATTTCCTTTTTCATTGAGGTCGGGAGCACCAACCCATAACAAAATATTGAACTCTTCTGGGACTGGCTCTTCATTGATATTTACTTCTTCAGGCGTTCCATATTCTTTAGCAAAGACCTCATGAATCACTGCAGAGAAAGTATCTTTATTTGGATTAAATCCCATGATTGGTTCAGTTGCAGTGTGAGCACCATTTGCCTTTAAAAGAGCCAAATTAGAACTACCCGGCTTTCGAGTCATTTTTTTCAAAGTAGATAAAACTTGATACTCTATGTTCTCTGCTGCATAAGCCACTGGAATTACTTCTGATTTTGCACCTAACGTTAAGCGAATTCCAAAATAAGCCTGCTTGACTTCCGCAGAGCCTCTTTCTAATTTTTCAAGTGGGAAAGAGCGAATTCCAGCCTCATTTGCTTTCTTACGAGCTGATTCACTGGAATCGGGATTATAAAAACGAAGATCTACTTTTTTACGATTCACACTTGCAATTTCTTTTAAAACTTCCTTAGCAAGAGTGAGTCTAGCTTTGTGTGCTCCTGGAACATCTTCAGAGTAGAATGCATCAATATAAAGTTTTTCCGTGAGACCATTGATAATTTTTTCTGTGCTATCGGTTAAATCAAAACGATTTTCTTTAGATAGATCTTTTCTACAGTTAAAATCGGAAATAAATAAATTGATTAAAGCAAAGAAAATAATAATTTGAGTAATTATATAGTTTCTATCTTTATTGTATTTTTGAAAAAAGGAAATCATTTTTTCCCCCTTAAAATATAAACGTTGAGCGACAACATAAATAAAATGAAACTAAGAAAAAAGATTATATCTCTTGGATCAAAAATACCCATCCGAAAAGATTCAAAATGTTGAGAAAGAGAAAAGAAAGCTAAGATTCCACCCAAAAAATTTCCAAAGAATTGTAAAATAGGTTGATACCCCATTAAGAAAGTTAAAAGACATGCAAGAAAAGTTAAAACAAAAGAAACAATTTGATCTTTTGTAAGAGATGAAATAACAATCCCCAAACTAAGATAAGCTCCACCCAAAAGGAAAGTACCAAGATACCCCGAAAATACAAGTCCAAAATCTAAAGAGCCCAGAATAAGAATTGTAAGAGGCACAAGTAAAGTTCCACATAACGTAATGACTAAAAACGCCCATGCGGAAAGAAATTTACCAATTACAATTTCATAATCTTTTATAGGTAAGGTCATGAGAGTTTCTATGGTTCCAGAACGTTCCTCTTCTGCCCAAAGCCTCATTGTAATGGCTGGGATAAAAACTATGAATAGGAGTGGAACCCATAGAAAATACTGTTCCATGCTAGAAACTTTTAGGTCCCAAAAAGAATTTCCCCCAAGTCCATAAAAAAATAAAAAAGAAATAAGAATTAAAAACAAACTACTGAATATATAACCTATGGGAGTATTGATGTAAGTAGAAAATTCTTTACGATAAATGGTTTGGATATTTTTTAAATTCATGTTTACCCTCTTGTTAATTCCTCAAAGATAGATTCTAAAGATTTCTTGTAAATCTTCATTTCGCGAACAACAATATTGCTTTTCGCGAGAGTTTTAAAAATCTCCTCTGGTTTTTCTTCTTTCATAGAAATTAAAAATCCGTTGTAACCTTCTTTTGGTTTTGCTTCTTTATCTAACTCAATTTCTTGAATAAAATCATTATTAAAAAACTCTTTGAACTTAGAAAGTTCAGCTTTGGCTTCTACGTACACTTGAAAACCAGAATGTAAGTTTTGTACGCTTGAGTTCGCTACAATACTGCCTTTATTTATAATAATCACATCATCACAAACATCTTCTACTTCTTGTAAAATATGAGTTGATAAAATAAGGATTTTATCTTTTGCAAGTCCACGAATTACACTTCGTATGTGAGAGATTTGATTTGGATCAAGACCTGAGGTAGGCTCATCTAGAATAATAAGTTTTGGATCGTGAATCAAAGTTCCAGCTAAAGCAACCCTCTGTTTGAACCCTTTAGATAGTTGAGCGATAGGAAAATTTAAATGTGTAGAGAGTTCACAGATATCAATCATTTTTTGAATTTGTTGTTCTTGACTCTCCTCTGGAACACCTCGAATCTCTGCCATAAAACTAAGGTATTCATGGACTAACATTTCTGGATACAAAGGGGCAGACTCTGGTAAATAGCCTAATTCTTTTTGTAAAACAGTTAAGTCTTCTTGAATATCAAATCCTTTATAAAATATTTGTCCTTCTGTTGGTTGTAAATAACCTGTAATAAGACGCATGGTTGTGGTTTTACCTGCTCCATTTGGCCCTAAAAGCCCTGTAATTTTTCCCGGTTTGACAGTAAAAGATATGCTATTGACAGCAATTTTGGATTGAAAATGTCTGCTTAAGTTTTGAACTTCTAGCATTTTTTCTCCTTTGATTTTCAAAAATTTATATATGAACTCTCTGTCTAGTCAAATTTATAGTCGTAATTTAGATTTCTACTCATTGTTTAAAGCATAATAAAATAATTTCAAAAATGAAAAGATGAATCATTGTTTTAACTTGAGGGAGTCTTCAAGATTTGAATGTTATAAAACTTCTTTTTCCTCTGTGAAAGATCTTAGGAATGTTTAGTTTCTCAATACCAAGAGAGTTGATTTTTCTTTTATTCATATAATAAACAATCCCCTTTACTTCATGAGTTTCAAAAATAGAATAATTGATTTGATCAATCCTATCTTGTAAAATTAAATTTCCTGCATTCTTTTCAAAGTGAGGAGTGAAAGAGATATGTAAAATTCCATTTTTCAACTTTATTTTTTGAATGATTTTTTCTTCTTGAGGTAAGGTTGTAATAAGTCCTCTCTTAGCTTCCTCCTCACTTGGACCGGTTTGCAACTCTCGTAAAATGAGTTTGATTCTCTTTAAAGTATTTCCTCTAAAAATTCTTTTTACTCTTACTAAACGAGATTGAATATTTTTTCCAGAACCATAAAATTTAATATAATAAACGTATTGAGTGACAATTTGTGAATCTTCTGGAAATTCTAGATTGGAAAATTGAGTTTCTGTTTTCTCTGAAATCTCCGTAACTAAATTGTGGTTTGCTGTTTTAATAGAGTTTGAAAAATCCTGAGTTTTCCAAGAAAGTCCTTTTTCAAGCAATACACACACAATTAAAATGAAAAGTAATTTATAGACAAATTTTTTATTTGGTTTCTTTTCTGTGTCCATGCTTTATCTATAACAAAATTAAAAATCCAAGAGACTTGTTCTTAGTTTCGGAAACTAGAATTCATTTATTCACTTTTTGTCAATTTTTGAAAAGCTGAAGTTATGTCATTTGATTCCATAAAATAAGTTCCAATGAGCACAGACTGAACGTAAGGTAACATTTGTAAGTAATCACTTGAGCTTTTTATACCCGACTCTCCAACAACAAGAATATCTTTTGGGATTTTAGAAGCAATTTCAGGAATTAGTTCGGGATGCATTTCTAAAGTGTCTAAGTCACGTGTATTTATTCCTATAATGTCTGCACCTATGTCCATTGCACGTTTTGCTTCTTCTAAAGTATGCACCTCAACTAAGGCTTCCATATGCAAACTCCTAGTTAGTTCATACAAAACCTTGAGTTGATTTTGCTCTAGAATTCTTACAATCAAAAGTACGGCAGAGGCACCGAAATATCTTGATTCAAAAATTTGTTTTTCATGAATCAAAAAATCTTTTCTAATTACCGGAAGAGATACATGATTTGCAACCTGTTGCAAATCATGTAAACTGCCTTGGAAAAATTTTTCATCAGTTAAAACAGAAATTGCTTTTGCTCCACAAGTTTGGTATTCTAAGGCAATTTGTAGAGGATTATAATCAACCCGAATGACTCCTTTAGAAGGACTTGCCTTTTTACACTCTGCTATAATGGAACCTTTTTGGGAAAGTAAGCACTTTTTTAAAGAGAATGTAGGAGAAGAATGATTGAAAGAAAAGTCCGAAATTTTAGAAATCTCAGACTCTTTTTGTTTTAAAATTTTTTTTAAAACTTTTGGGTAGTTCAAAAAGAGTTTAGAGCCTCTTCTTCAGTAGGATAAATGTCGAACAGAGAGGTAAGTTCGATCACATCGAAAATGCGTTTCACCGCAGGACGGATATTGCACATTTTTAAGTATCCATCTTTTGCGTTTAGTTTACGCAAAGTACTAATACAAGCACGAAAACCAGACGAAGACATGTATTCGATTCCATCCATATTCAGAAGGACTTTTTTGTAATCTCCATTATCAATGAGTTCAGCCAACTGTTCCTCTACCTCATTTGCAACGGAGACATCCAACCTTCCCTCCAAATAAACAACCAAAACGTCACCTTTTTTAGTATGCTGTAGCAATGTCGTATTCCTATATATTATTATTCTTGCTAAAATTAAATTTTTAAAAATCCTTCTAGAATGCAAGAAATTTTAAAAAAAAAATTCCTAGAATTTTTTCAATTCATTCAAAGTACAAAACGGACTATTGCTATTCTGGGGGGTGGAATTACTGGCCTTGCTGTGCAAGAATTTTTAGAAAAAAAGAAAATTCAAAATCTCTTGTTAGATGATACTCCCAAAAATTCAAATAGCTTTTCTGCAAGATTACATCTGAAAGAACTTCCTCCTTTTGCTCTTTTAGTAAAGAGTCCGGGGATTTCTCCAAGACATAAACTTTTATTAGAATGCAAAGAGAACAATATTCCAATCATTAGTGAAATAGAGCTTGCAAGAAATTTTTTTAATGGTAATGCAATTGGGATAACTGGAACGGATGGAAAATCTACAACCACTCAACTCACAACTCATTTACTAAAAGGGAAGTACCCTAATACTCTGGCGAGTGGCAATATTGGACTTCCTTTTATTAGTGTGTGTGAGGAAAATCTGGAATTTGTAGTGTTAGAGTTAAGTAGTTATCAATTAGAAGACTCAGAACAATTGCACTTACAGGCTTCTGCATTGTTAAATATTTCTTCTGATCACCTTGAAAGACATGGTAATATAGAAAATTATGTCCAAGCAAAAATGAAGATCTTTGATTGGGAAAATTCTCGGCATACGGCAATTTTAAATGACAGACAAAGAGAAATTTTTAATATCCCTAAAAATGCTGTTTGTAAAATTTTATATTTTGGAAATTCAGTAAATTTAGATGCATTTATTTCAGGAAACCAAATTAAAACACAAAAATTTACCTATAACACTTCTAAATTTCCTTTAAGAGGGAAACACAATTTAGAAAACTTAGCCGTGGCTCTATTACTTGCAGAACAGTTTGAAGTAAGTCCTGTTGTAATACAAAAACAATTCGAAAGTTTCCAAGGACTTCCGCATAGATTTCAAGAATTTTTAAATTATGAGGGATATATTTTTATCAATGATTCAAAGTCTACCAATCTACATAGTATGCTTGCAGGATTATCGGGTTTAGATAAAGAGTTTTTTATTTTAATTCTTGGAGGTATCCCTAAAGTAGAACCGATTGATCCTTTAATTCAAAGACTTATGACGCTTAACGTAGAAATTTTTATGTTTGGAGAAATGTGTAAAGTTTGGAAAGAAGAAGTGGAGTTTAAACTTAATAAAAAAATTCATGCCTTCTTTGAACTTGGAAGCCTCATTGAATATTTAACAAAAAATTTAAAAAAATATCCTGCTTGTAAAATTATTTTTTCTCCTGCTGGGGCTAGTTTCGATTTATTTAAAAATTTTGAAGAAAGAGGAAATTTTTTTATGAATGAAGTTAAGAAATACTTAAGTCATATTCAATAAAAAGTTTCTATATATGAATTCTATCTAATAAAAACAAATTTTTTATTTAAGTTTATATTTGTTTCTTTATCAATGGCCTGTAGTAACAACTACAGGGTTAAGTGTAGAAAAATATTCTCCCTTTACTTGAGAAATTTTTTAAACTCGGTAAGTGTTTTAGACTTAGCAGAGTGAATCAAAAGCTTTTTCAGTTTTTCAATGTCTTTAATTTTTCGAATT
>CALDSP010000123.1 GCA_937924465.1 uncultured Leptospiraceae bacterium | reverse complement strand
AAAGATCAATTTTTCTCAAGACAGGCTTTACATGCCTATAAATTGATCTTTGCACATCCCATCACTTATAAAAAGCTTGAATTGACTGCAGAAGAACCAAACGACTTAAAAGAACTGGAAAAAGTATTTTAGGAAGAAAATAAAAATTAAAGAATAGTGAAAGGAAGATCAAATTGTATTTTCCAAAACTTTGTTTTTTTTGATATTATTGAATTTTAATTACAAAAATCATTTTTCTGCTTGATTTCACAAAATTTTAAAAAAAAGATTTTTAAGAAAGAAAAGAATTGAATTTTACTTGAAATTTATTCGAATACATTTAATAATGTAAGACATTGGAGTTTGAATGCATAGGAGAGCGAATCCAAATACAGTAAAGAGTGGAAGTGAGCGCCAAGCACACAGAATTAATGAACAAATTACAGGAGTAAAAGAAGTAAGGCTAGTTACAGAAGGCTCCTCGGAAATTGTTACTATTGAAGAAGCCTTAAGGAGAGCCCAAGAAGCTAACTTAGATTTAGTAGAAATTAATAATAGTCAGGAAATATCAGTCTGCAAGATTATTGACTATGGAAAATTTCGATTTGAGTTGTTAAAAAAACAAAAAGAGGCAAGAAAAAAGCAGCATGTTATTACTGTAAAAGAGTTAAAGTTAAGACCTCGAATTAATAACCATGATTACGAAATAAAAAAAAAGCAAGTGATTGAGTTCTTACAAAAAGGAGATAAGGTAAAAATTACTCTTAGGTTTAAAGGTCGCGAAATGACTCATCCCGATTTAGGTATGAATATTATCTTACGATTAATTGAAGACTTAAAAGATTATGGTAGCCCAGAAAAGCCACCTTTACAAGATGGTAAACAAATAGTAGCTGTAATTAACCCAAAATAAAATTAGAGGAATACAACTATGCCGAAACAGAAAACAAATCGTTCAGCCGCAAAGCGTTTTCGTTTTACAAAGACTGGAAAAGTAAAGCGCTCTCATACGCATTTGCGACATAATCTATCTAAAAAATCTCCTAAAAGAAAACGCAACCTAGGAGGGACAACTTTAGTTCACGAAACAGACATGGAAAGGGTTTATCAACTTCTTCCTTATGGAGGTAAATAATGGCAAGAGCAATCAACGGAACTATTCACAAAAACAGAAGAGTAAAAGTTTTAAAACAAGCAAAAGGTTTTCGAGGGGGACGCTCCAAGCTTTACAAAACTGCTAAAGCAGCTATAATGAAAAGTGGGCAGTGGGCTTATAGAGATAGAAGAGCTAAAAAACGAGATTTTCGTAGTCTTTGGATTACCCGAATTAACGCTGCTGTAAGAGAACATGGAATGTCCTATTCGAAATTCATGAATGCTTTGAAGAAAATAGGAATAGAATTAAATCGAAAAACGCTTGCAGAATTAGCTTATAATGATAAAGAAGTGTTTTCTGCTTTGGTAGAAAAAGCATCTTTAAAAGTCTAATTTTTTTAATCAACAGGAGTATACATGATAGCACTTGAGAGTATAGAGGAACTGGAATCCAAGGTACTAAAAGCCTTAGAACTGATTTCTGATTTGCGAGCAGAAAATAATCGTTTAGAGTCGGAAAATGAGACTTTGCGGAGTGAAAATGATAGAATGAAGTTAGTTCTTGAGGAAAAAGAAAGGGAATTAGCTTCTCTTCGCTCTCAACTGGATCAAGCGCAGAAAGAACTTCAGGAATTGAAGTCACGTGAGGAAAAAGTGGATTCCAAAATTACTGACATGCTGCATAGACTTGACAACATTGCCGCATTTAAAAACATAGCTACTTTTTCTAAAACTGCTCCTACTCCCACGTCTAGTGTTTCTAGCTTTAGTTCGCAAGATGATTCTCAAACTGAACCAACAACAGCTACAGTAGACGTTTCAACAAGTACTTCAAATGTCCAATCTTCTGTGCCGGAAGAATCTCCAGCTGACTCTATTCAAGTTATACAAGAGGCTAGCTCCGAACCTTACCTTCAAGAAGTAGAAGAAGAACCCGATGAAGACGAAATTATTCTTTTTGATGAGGATGAAGATGAGTCTTTCGGAGTGACTACGAATGATAATTCCCAAAGTCAATTACAAGAGCAGGAAACTTTTGTAACAAATGAAACTCCCACAGAAAGTCATGAACCGGAAACTCCTGAAGTTACACAAACCAAGGTTGATCCACCTCCGATTTCTTTTGAATCTCACAAAGAGGAAATCTTAGTCGGAGCAGATTCAACTCCCCCTATCCAAGAAACTGATGATATTATCATTGATGACTCTGACGATGACGCTATAAGTGTTTTTGATGCAGACGATGATGATGATTTCTTGGTGATAGAGGAAGATATTAAGTCCTAGAAAAATGGCTAAAACTAACCGAGTAGAAGCCAAAATATTCGGTTCAGAATATATAATTGCTGGAGATGCCAGTGAAGAGTACATTTTATCTATCACTCTTTATGTAGATAAAAAAATGCGTGAACTTGCAAAATCCTTTCCTACCGCCTCACCAGAAAAAATTGCCGTCTTAGCCGCTATAAATATTGCCGATGAACTCTTTCAATACAAAGAAACCTCTTCTCATCTCAATGAGGAGTTGGCTAGTGTTTATGAAAAAAAAGCTAAAAAATTAATATCCATGATCGATAAGAAGTTAATAGGAGAATGATATGAACTTAAGATTATTACTATTTGTTTTTGTTTTTGGAGCTTTACTAGAAAATTGTGCTGCTTTAAATTCATTGTCTACTTCTTCGCAATCTTTAAATTCGGTTTCTACCTCTTTAAATTCTATTTCCAACGCTTTAAACTCTGTATCGAGTGTGTCTAAGTCGCTTGCTTCAATTTCTACTTCTTCAGGCTCCGATGATGACAAAAAATCTTCCTTATATATTCAAGATGTGGAGTCTATTACTTATTTGTTTTTGATGGGAAAAATTGAATCATGGGAAGAAAGTATGGAACTCACTGCTCATAAGTATGGTTATTTAACTTGGAAAGAAAATCCAAACTCTTTTTTAGGAATAGGGCGAGGCTTTAAAAAAGCAGAACTTTCTAAGCTAGATTTTCAATACTTTTTAAAAAATCTTTCCAATAAAAATTTAAAGTTTTATAAGTTTTTAAATTTAGGTTACAATTCATAAATCTTTATTAGTATTGAGTTTAAGATTATTTTAAATTTTAAAAATCAACTATTATGAGCTTTTTTTTTAAAAAAAAAAATTAAGCTTTTCATTCTTACTATAAATAAGTATAATTCTTTTTATGGATTTTGCAATTTGATTTTTTGCTTTAAGAAACAACTTGAATCATACAAAAATTCTCCATAAAGAAGAAGTTTGTCTATTGAACTGTTTTCAAAAAATTCTAATAATTTTCTCTAAAAATTGATTTTTATAATAAAACTAAAAAGTCCCCGAAGGAACTTTTTAGTTATCATTGGTTTTATTTAATTAAGGAAAGATCTTTTTTCTTAAAGTTTAGCTCATCATCTCCCGAGCCCGTCTTTTTATTTTTAATTACCTTGATTGTATCTTGGGTAACCATAACTGTGGAATCGGGATCAATTGGATCAGAACTACGAGCTTCAATATCTAAACGTGGTGAGAGTTGAGTTAAATGTACTTTTCCAGAGAATTCTTCATAAATGAAAATTTTACCATCTATATAGAGGAATGGAGTTTCTGGAGCAAGTTTAACTCCCTCTAAGACTTTAATAATTTCAAATTCTCCTGCTCCAATTAAAAAAAGGTTAATAGTAGAAGATTCTAGGATGGGTGTTTCATATCCAATAGCAACGATTCCAGCTTCGGGAATGTAGATAGACTCTCTTGCAACAATAATTTTTCCTTTGCTATGAAAAGCCTGTATGTAATTAGCAGGAATTTTTGTAGGAGATACTGTTTTGGGTTCTTCCTTAATTTCTACTTTAGATTCAGGTTGAATTTCGATTTTAGGTTGTTCTTTTTTAATTTCCTCCGTTATAATAGGTTCACTTTTTTTCTTACTTGCTTGATAAGCCATGAACTCTTTTTCAGATGTAAAACCAAGTTTTCTCATTTCTTCACGACGATTGATTTGTTCAATTTTAGCTTCCAAATCCTTTTTCTCTACTGCAATTTTAGCCAATTCCTCATCAATTTTTTTACGTTCAGCTTGTAGTCTTTCAATCTCTGCTTTATTTTTGATAGGATCTTTCATAAGTTCGGCTAATTTTGCATCGATCTCTGCACGTCGATCTAATAATTGTTTTTCCCTCTTAAGAAGTTTGTCATATTTTTCCATGACTTCTTCTTTTTCTGATTTTATTTTTCTTTTTTGTAAGTTATCAAATTTTTTCTTGCTTTGAATGTCTATATCGGGGTTGACTTGATCTTCTAGCTCATAAGTAGCAATATCTAATCCACCACCTTTGAGTAAGTTTTTTTCAATTGGAATAAGAATTTCTGTTCTTCCAGCCCAACCTTCAAAGTTTTCAGGGATTCCTACTTTGTCTTTTTTTAAAAATTTAGAGTAGTCAGTATCAAAGTTTTCACCTATGTAGTTAAAATTTCCTCTATGTTTAAAATTATAATAGACCACATAAAGAGCCAAAAGTTCAGAATCTTCCATATTATAGCTAAACATTTGATTTACATAGCCCGAAACTACACGAATAATTCCGTTGATATGTCCATAAGAAACTTCTTTGGTCATATCCATTATGTCTCCTCCTAAGCGACCTTCCTCATCTGTGTCGAAACGCTTAATAATTATTCCTTTGTGTTTGTGGGACTTTTGAGTATTTGAGTTTAGTAAATCTGCTAGAGTTTTACCAGTCTCAATGTCTGCTTTTTTCGTTTTTTCATCTGCTCTATCGTTTGAGCGATTCATAAAAGATTCTTTACTTAGCTTCTTTAATCTTTCTTTGCGAATAGCCTTTTCGTTTTCATCTATATCAAGTTTTTTCTGTGCAAAAATTTGCACTGGAATTAGCACACTTATTAAAACAAGCAACTGGATAAATTGATTTCTTTTCATGGATGTTATATTCTCCTATATAATTCAATAAGACTAATTTCCATCAAAACTAAATATTTTACAAAAATCAAGTAGGAAATCTTTTTTTTTCGTTGATTCTGAAAAGACACTATCTTTAACATGGCACTTATGCTTGATTGGATTCTTTCAAATAATTTACTTCCTGTTTTGGCTATGCCCTTTACTTACGGCTTTGTAGGTTGGTTCACCAACTGGGTTGCTCTTAAAATGACGTTTTACCCAATCAAGTTTTGGGGGATTTATCCACCTTATTTAGGTTGGCAAGGGATTATTCCTCGCAAAGCTCATAAAATGGCCTCAAAATCAGTGGATATAATCACAGGACGGTTGCTCAAAATTGAGGAAGTTTTTGAAAAAATAGAGCCCGAAGGAATCGAAAAAGAAATGCGACCTCTTGTTGAAAGTATGATACAAGAAATCACAAGAGATATTGTAGAAGAAATTAATCCTACCCTTTGGGAAATGATTCCTCAAAATGTAAAAGAAGATATGTATGCACGAGCAAAGGCACAAATTCCAGATGCCTTTCGAGAGATTATTTTTGACTTAAGAAATAATATTCTTCAGGTTTTCGATCTTAAAGGAATGGTTCTTAAAAAATTGAGTGGTGAGAATGTTAAATTAGTTGTAGATATGTTCCAAAAAGTAGGAGGACCAGAATTTAGGTTTATTGAGTTAAGTGGACTTTATTTTGGATTTTTACTAGGAGCCGTGCAAATTGTAATATGGTATTTTCTTCCTATTTGGTGGACACTTCCTATCCAAGGAGTCATAGTTGGCTATTTAACTAACTATCTTGCTTTAGAAATGATCTTTCGTCCTTACGTTCCTACTATTTATTTTGGTTTTATTAAATACCAAGGATTATTTTTAAAAAGGCAAGATGAGGTTTCAAAAGAATACGCTAAGTTTGTTGCAGAAAATATTTTAACTGCAAGAAACATTTTGGAAGAGATTCTGTATGGAAAAGCAGCAGATGCTGTGTTTAACATAATCCAAAACGCAGTAATTCATTCTTTTGAAAATACAACAAGTTTTGCAAAACCTATCATTAGTATGACAGTAGGACAAGATAAATATAAACAACTTCGTTCTGGAATTGTAAACAAAATGATGTCTATTGCTCCACAATCTATTGAAAGAATTGAAGGGTATGTAGGAAAAGCTATGGATTTAGAAACTACAATGTATTCCCGAATGAGAGCTTTATCTCCTCAAGAATTTGAAACTGTTTTACGAAGTGCTTTTCAAGAGGATGAATTGTTACTCATTTTAGTAGGAGCTGCGTTAGGTGCACTTGTAGGTTTAGGACAAGCTATGTTTGTTTAATTATATATCACACAATCGAGAAAGTTTTAGTAAACTAAAGTTGTTTGGTTCTAGTTGAAGTCCTCTTTTAGCGTATTCTACAGCTTTAGGATATTCATGAACTAATTTATAAAGTTGAGCCAAGTGAGAAATGTATCGAACATTATAAATCTCTCTTAGATAAGCTCTTTCTGCATAAAATATAGCTCTATTTAAATCGTTCAATTTATAATTTGCGTAAGAAATGTAAAATAAAAATCTGCTTTCTAGTGGATAGAAATCTATCACTTTTTTGGCATATTGAATAGCAGTCTCATACTCTCCAGTCCTAAGACTAAGTAATGTAACTTGTTTTAATAAATGAAAATCAAAAGGATAAGTTTCTAGCATTTGAATACAAAGTTCCTTAGCTTTTATGTAATTTCTATTTTTTTTCTCATTAACAAAAAGCTTTTGAAATTTCTTAAAGTCTTCATTGTAAGAATATTTGAAATCTTTTCTCTTTCCTTGAAATTGAATACTAATGATAGAAAAATCATCTGTTAAATTTCCTACTTCTAAAATTTTATTAAGAATTTTATTTGCATCTCCTCCAACAGACTCAATAATTTTTAAAATATATTCTTCATCATAGTTAAGGACTTGTTTGTTATCTTCTTTTTTAAGAAGAATGTCATCTTTTCCATCGGAGCCGCATATTAAATAATCATTTGGTTTCATTTGAAATAACTTGACTTGTATTACTTCTTCGTTGTTTGGAGTTCCCCATTTTCGAGTAGAAAATTCTCTATCAATAAAGTTTGCCTTTCCATCTCTATATAAAATCAAAAAAGGATGCTCTGCGTTAATGTAATAAACTAAACCAGTCGTTTCTTCGATGAGTCCTAAAATTCCGGAAACAAGCATGGAACAGCTAAAGGTTTCAAATAGTTGTTGAATTTCTACATAGATATTTTTTATCCAAATTTCAGGATAAGATTCTTCCTTAGTTTGAGAATGTTTAGTTCTTAAAAGAATGCTTTTAATTGCTGCACCTAAAATTAAAGCTCCACTTGCTCCTTGGATTGACTTTCCCATTGCATCTGCATTTAAGAAAAATAGAAAACGTCTTTCAGCAAAATAAATTTCATCAACAATATTTAAGTCACCACCAATTTCTTTTTTACGATTTTTAAACCAAAATTCTTTTTTGCTTTTTAAAACAGAATATACAACCAACTGATTACTTTCACTCATTTTATAGCTTAAAGGATCTGTAAGTAGAGAAATTAAAAAGAAATCCCCATCTTGTTGGAATTTCAGTGATTCTACATTTTCAAGAGCTTCTTTAGTTTTTAATCTTTCA
>CALDSP010000122.1 GCA_937924465.1 uncultured Leptospiraceae bacterium | reverse complement strand
ATGGCAAAAGTAGTTTGGTAAACTCCAGCAAATGTATACACTGCCCACATAGTGGAAAACCAGTGTGGTGTAAGAGACATAAGCAAATCATAAGCTACAATGGAAAAACTCAATGCAAAAAAAAGTATAAAGATTGCAGAGAGCTTATTGTTTTTTAGTGTATGTGTGACATCTTTATTTTCATCTTGAGATACAGAATTTTTATAAAACAAATGACCGAACAAAACCCAAATTCCTGCAATAAGAATTAAACGAATAGGAAAGAAAGGAGTATTGAGCCATCCACTTTTATGTTTAAGAAGTTTATCAGTTTCAACTACATCTTTATGAGACCATTCATACAAGTCGTGAACACCGAATATGACGATCACTCCAAGTAGTATGGTAGCAATAGGAAGATATTTCCAAAATGTTTCTGTGAGTCTGCGAATTGTAATTGACCAGTGAGAACCTGTCACATAACTAATTGCAGTAAAGAAAAGTCCACAAATAGCCACTCCTAATGTTAAAAAAAGCCCTGTAAGCATACTTGACCAAAATGCAGAATGATGCATGTGCTCACTTCGGGCTGGTTCATGAATCAAAAAGTAAGACAAAGCAATGCTAATAATTCCTATGATTATCATAGTAAGTAGCTTGCCCTTTGTTCTTGGGTTTAATTGGTAATTTATAAGTTCATCTTGAATTTTTACTTTCATAAAGTTCCTCTTTAGTTAGGTGTCTTTAAAGCGAGTTCTTGCAATTTACGAACATAAAGGATAATTTTCCATCTATCTTCAGGTGAAATTTGAGATCCATAAGCAGGCATTTGTCCCGCTCCCATTGTAATGGTATGATAAATTTGACCATCTGTCATTTCCTTTGCTGGAGACTTGGAAAAATCCATTGCTGGAGTATAGGCAATTCGAGGTGGATTTCCAATGACTGGTCCGTTTCCTCTACCCTGTGCCCCATGGCATGGATAGCAATAGATATGGTAACGTTCTTCTCCGCGAGCATAGTTTTCTTTGGTTTTTTTGATTTCTGAAGGAAAAGTTAAACCTCCACTGGGTAAGTCTTGGAATGCTCTTATACTGGCATATTCGTAAACCTCTTCATCTATAGAAATGGCACCAACAGGAGGGTTTCTTGGTCCTCCTGTTCCGCCAAAAACATCTTCTTCCTGCGCTTCTACAGCAGGAGAATCGTACATATCGGGAAAGAATTGCAAGGCTGGAAAACCTCTGGGAATTCCACAACTTGAAAGAGAAAAAAGTAGTAAAGTTAAAAATATTTTATATTTCATAATAATCCTCATTTTAAAACTGTAATATCTTTTGCACCAAGTGATTTTAGATGATTCACTACTTCATCTTCTTTATAATTAGGAGAAGAAGCTGGAATCCATAGTGCAAATCGATGAGTTGTGACATCGGGATGAAGAGGCTTTCTATCTCCTTTGACTTTAATTAAATAAAACAAGGCAAATGCCCCACTCATTCCAGCCATGAAAACTGTCATTTCAAAGATAACTGGAACATAGGCGGGCCAAGCGTTGAAAGCTTTTCCACTGAAATTGATTTGCCAATCATGAGCATGCACAAGGTAAGGAAATAAAAAACCCATTGTGCAACCAAAAAGTCCCATAAAGAAACTTATCCATGGAATTCCAGAACGGGGAAGCCCCATTGCATCATCGAGTCCGTGTACGGGAAAGGGAGTAAAACAATCAAAGCCTTCATAGTTTTTTTGTTTCGTTTTTTCTGCTGCTTCTAAAATTTCTCTTGGTGTATCGAAGAGTCCAAAGACTCCTCTTTGAGTTTCTTCATAAGTGTGAAATTGTTCTTTCTTAAACCAATACATTAGTGGTGTCCTCCATCTTTTTGTGGTGCAACAGTTTTTACCTCTGCAATAGCAATGATTGGTAGGATTCTACAGAAAAGCAAAAAGAGTGTAAAGAAAATTCCAAAAGTCCCAAGAAGCATAATGTAGTCAAAAATAGTAGGTAAATAAATTCCCCAATTGGCTGGTATAAAATCTCTATGTAAAGTCATAACAATCACGAAACGTTCAAACCACATTCCAATATTTACTATAATCGAAACTACAAACATAACTGGAATACTCTTTCTAAATTTTTCAAACCAAAACAACTGGGGAGCTATAACGTTACAGGAAATCATTATCCAATAAGCTATGGCATAAGGTCCAAAAGCACGGTTGATAAAGGTAAAGCCTTCGTACTCGTTTCCAGAGTACCAAGCAATAAACATCTCGGAACCATAAGCATAACCTACCATAAGACCGGTTACCATCATAATTTTATTCATGTTTTCCAGGTGCTTCATAGTAATGTATTCTTTTAAATTAAATACTTCTCTTGCAATGACCATGAGAGTAACTACCATGGCAAATCCAGAGAAAATAGCACCTGCAACGAAGTAAGGGGGAAGGATCGTTGTGTGCCAACCGGGTAATATAGATACCGCAAAGTCAAAGGATACGATACTATGCACAGATAAAACTAATGGTGTAGAAAGAGCCGCAAGTATTAAACTTACCATTTCCCAATGCGACCATGCTTTGTTGGAACCTACCCATCCTAGAGATAGGATTCCATAAAGTTTCTTTTTTAATTTATGAGTGGTTCTGTCTCGAAGACTTGCAATGTCAGGTAAAAGTCCAATATACCAAAAAACTAAAGAGATAGTTAAGTAAGTAGAAACTGCAAATGTATCCCAAATAAGTGGAGATCGAAAATTGACCCATAAAGGTCCTCTTTCATTGGGATAAGGAAAAAGCCAATATCCAAACCAAGGACGCCCAATGTGAATGATGAGAGTGCTTGCCGCTGTTAAGACCGCAAAGAGTGTCATTGCCTCTGCCGCACGGTTAATTCCCGTTCTCCATCCTTGGCGAAATAATAAAAGTACTGCAGAAATTAAAGTTCCTGCGTGTCCAATTCCAATCCAAAATACGAAATTTACAATAAAAAACCCCCATCCTACTGGGTTGTTAATTCCTAAAATATACAACCCTTCGTACATGAGGTAACCAATAATAGCCAAATCAAATAGTGTAAAAGTGGCTACAAACAAAAAGACTTTCCACCAAAGAGAAGTGGGAAAAGTGTTCACAGGCCTCAGGATATCTTCCGTGATTTGTTGAAAATTCTTTTCCCCTTCTACAAGAGGTACAATTCCAAGTTTTTCTTTCACTGATGTTGACATTGACATTTTGTTTAGTTCTCCTTATACATTGCGAATTCGAGTTAAATAACTGACTTGAGGTTTAACGTTTAAGAACTCTAGTATTCTATAAGCTCGCTTATTCTCTCGATTTTTAGAAACTTGGGATTCTTTATTATTTGTGTCCCCAAATACTATTGCATTGGTTGGACAGGTTTCTTGACAAGCTGTTTTGAGTTCTCCATCACGTAACGTCCTTCCTTCTAATTTGGCTTTGATTTTTTTCTCAGCTATTCTTGAAGAACAGAAAGTACACTTTTCCATAACCCCGCGAGAGCGAACTGTGACATTTGGATTGAATGCTAAGTTACGTGGTGCGCGAGCAGTATCTTTTCCATCTTTCCAATGTTCCATCCAATTATAACGGCGCACTTTGTATGGACAGTTATTAGAACAATAGCGTGTTCCTACACAACGATTGTAAACCATATCGTTTGTACCTTCTGAACCATGCACAGTTGCAGCGACCGGGCAGACAGTTTCACAGGGCGCGTTGTCACAGTGTTGGCACATAACGGGTTGATGCGCAATTTCAAGTGTTTCGGGTTTGGATTCATCTCCAATGTAATATCGGTCTATTCTTATCCAATGCATTTCTCGTCCTACTCGCACTTCATCTCGACCAACTGTAGGAATGTTATTTTCAATTTGACAAGCAATTACACAAGCTGCACATCCTGTGCAAAGAGTAAGGTCTACACTCATTCCCCATTTGTAACCTTTGTATTCATAATCAGGATTGAAACCTCTTGCGCGTTTTCCTCCTCTTCCGATGATTGGAAATTCGGGGTCGGCTTTTTCAGTTCCACTTGCAGGATTTTGTTTATATTTTTCTAGAGTGGTAGAAAGGATGAGAGCTCTATCTTCCCACTTAGTTCCAATTGGGTTACCCGGATTCATGTGATGATGATCTTGGGTGGAAGCTAATTTATATTTTTTCCCTGTTTTCTCAATTTCTATACTTAGACCTGTAAAAATTAAACTTCCATTGTTAAAAGAAGCAAGTTGATAGGAATTTTTTCCAACTCCATTTCCTATTTTTCCAACGTGAGTTCTGCCATAACCCAAAGCAATTCCCAAGGTATTTTTTTGAAGACCTGGCTGAATCTGAGCGGGTAATAAAAATTCTACTCCTTTTTCTGCTTTTACTTTTAAAACATCATTGGATTGAATTCCTCTTTCTTTTGCAAGGGTTGGAGATATAGCTACAAAATTATCCCAAGTTACTTTGGTGATTGGGTCGGGAAGTTCCAAAAGAGTTGGATTGTTTGCGTAAGTTCCATCTCCTAAGGCAACTGTTTGGTATAGTGTAAGAGATAGTCCTTCTTTTGTAGATTCAAGAGGAGAAATTGTGCCTTTGAAAGCTCTAGGAGCATTTTTTGAAATATACGATCCTTTTTGCGTAAACCCTGTTTTCAAAAGAGAAATCCAACCTTTGTCGCCTAACGTTTTGGTATAAGTAGATTTCAAATAATCATAATAGTGAGTAAAGCCTTCAATCTCTCCATTAGCAAAGGTGATTAAAATATCTTCAAACTGGCGTGTATCGTATAAAGGATTTATAGTGGGTTGCCCAATTCCTATAGTTCCATTTACACTTTCATAATCTCCCCATGACTCTAAGTAATGACTGGCAGGAGCAAGATAATTGGCAACTGTAGCGGTTTCGTTGATTCTATCATCAAGGGAAACAATGAGTTTAGCCTTGGAAAGAAGATTTTTCCATCCTAAGTGTTCAGGCATTTGGTAGAGTAAATTTGTTCCATACAAGAAAAGAACTCCTACTTCTCCCTCTTCAAGTGCTTTTTTGAGAGTTTCTAAATTTTTAGAGTAAGAAATTCCTTCTCCACGATTAGAAATATAATCTACAGTTTTTCCATCATTGTCGAGCATGGAGTTTAGAAGATTGATAGCTATTTGGAGATCAACATTTCCATTTCCGACTACTAGGGATTCTCCTTTTGCAGAGTAGAGAGACTTTGCTACTTTACGAATCCAATCAGCATTGATTTCAATTTCTTGAGCAAGTTTGTTTAAGTCAATGTCTCTTAATTGTCCAAAGGAGTTAGCTCCTAGTTCTTCTAAAGCCTTTGCAATGGCTAGAACAGCTTTGCGTGCATTTTCTGGTTTAATGGGATGACGAAAATCTGCATTGGAACCAGTTACACTAGGCATAGATTCAATGACAAAAAGTTGATTCAAACTTGGGTTAGACTCTGAAAGTTTACGTTTAGAACTAAACTGTTTTGCAAATTCTACTGGAGAAATCCAAGTTCCAAGGAAATCAGCTTCAATAGAAAGAATGACTTTGGCTTCATCAAAATGATAGTTTGGTACAACAGCCTTTCCATAAGAAAGCTCATTTGCTTTAGCAATTGCATCTTCGGGAGATGTGGCATTGTATTCTAAATGTTTTCCACCACCTACTTTATTTAAGAATCCCGCAATCAACCGTTTTGTTGTTGGCGAATTGATGGGTTTTGTAAAAAGAATAGTTTTTCCTTTATTTAATTCAAGAGCTTTAGAAACTTCTTTTTTTAAATCGTCCCAACTTATTGAAATTCCATTTCCATTTTCAATTTTTTGTGGAGTTTTGCTTCTGTCGGGATCGTATAAGTTCAAAATAGAGGCTTGGCCACTAGCACATAACGCCCCCTGGTTTTGAATGTGATTGGGATTTCCTTCTAGTTTAATTGGTCTTCCCTCTAGTGTTTTAACTAATAATCCACAGTGAGCAGAACAACTTCCGCAAGTGGAAGAATAATAAACAGGAATTCCATGTGTAATATGATTAGGTTTATCTACGTAAGGTACAATTTTTTCTTTTGGTTGTGGTATACAATTTACAGTCATCATGGTTGCAGAGGCTCCCATGAGTTTTAAGAATGTGCTTCTATCTAGTTCTATTGAATTAACTTTTTCAATAAGAGATTCCAATGGTGTGTAAAATTCTTGAGTTTGTAATCGTTGTAAATCTTTACTACTCTTAGATTCTAAAGACATCCAATGTTGTTTACGTTCTTCTTGAATTTGATTTTTATTGTTCATTGAACTTTTTACTCCTTTATACATTTAACGATGGCAGGTAGAACAATCGTTAGGTGCGTTGTTCTCTCGGTGACAATTTACGCAATAACCCATGTTTAGTGACTCTACTTGCATGACTTTCTCCATTTCTGGAATCATACCATGGCATTTAGAACAATCCACTCCACGGTTGATATGAGCGGCATGATTGAAAAATACAAAGTCTGGTTGGTCGTGGATTTTTATCCATTGAATGGGCTTTTTCTCTTCATACCAACGTTTCATTTTTTGTACGTCTGGATGGTTCGACGCAGCATTTAAAATTCCGTGACAATTCATACAGGTTGCTGAAGGTGGAACTGTTGCATGAGCACTCTTGTCTACAGCTACATGGCAGTAACGACAATCAATTTTTAAATCACCTGCATGAAGTTTGTGATTATAGGGAATTGGTTGTTCTGGGGCATACCCAACATATTTAGAAGGAGATAAAATTAAGTACACTAACCCCACAACCAAAAGTAGCGGTAAGGTTGCTTTTAATGTTTGTGTGTTCATTTTTTAGTAATCCCTTGTTTTGGAATTAGTTGTTTTTTATAAAAAAAAAATCTAGCTTGTTTCATCTAGTATTTTTTTTGTTTTGATTGATTTTTTATAGTTTTTGAACAATTCTAATTAACTTATAATAGCTTTAGCAAGACCTACAGGACCTAGTATATGAGCCAAACAACTAAATCCTCCTCCTAAAGCTCCTACAATTCCCGGACTTAAAGCATCGGCTCCCGTTAAATAAAGGTTTTGAATGGGAGTTTTAGCACCTAACCATTTTTTAGAAAATCTTTCTACATTGCAAGGAAGTCCATAAATACTTCCATGGTGATGTCCTGTAAATTCTTCATTTGTAATAGGAGTTGAGAGTTCTCTGTAAGAAATCAGTTCTGGAAATTTTGGAAAATGTTTTGCTACTAAATTAATCATTCCTTGAGCAATTTTTTCTTTTAAAGCCATATAGTCTTCTCCTCTGTTTTTCCATTCTTTATCTTTCCATTTTGCAAATGGTTCATAGTCTACAATGCTAATCAATTCTCCTGTGTGGGCAGTTGCTTTTGTATCTTTTAAGGAAGGAAAAGAAAGATAAACCATAGAAGGTTTTCCTTCTAAAATTAAATTTCTATTTTCATAGGCTTCATCATGATCTTCATAATCATAAATCCAATAATTTTCTCCATAAAAACCATACTCTCTTGGATCTTTTTCAAATCCTAGAAAAAGAATTACACTCGTGGGAGACTTCTGCATAGAACTCAATTCTTCTCGAAATGGGATCTCTATATTCTTAGGAATAAGCTGCATATATGTTGTATACGCCCCTGCATTAGAAACAATAATGGGAGCAAGGTACTCTTTTTCTTGTTCTTGTCCTCCCTTTTTTTCTAAAACTTTGACTCCAATAGCTTGGTTGTTTTTTACGATAATTTCTGTGACTTTGTTATTGATGAGAAGTTTTCCTCCATGAGCTTCTACAATTTCTTTTACTGCCTCTGCTATTTTTTTAGCTGTTCCATCAGGGTAATATCCTCCATTTAAGTAGTGTTCTGCAATCAAAGCGTGAATGACAAAAGAGCTTTTGGCGGGAGGAAGTCCATAATCACCCCACTGAGAAACTAGAATAGCTTTAAGCTTTGGATCATGAAAGGTTTTATCCAAATATTCTTTTGTTGTAATAGCACTTGGATCTTTTCCAAAAGAATTAATGAAATCTAATATGTCTCTCACTATTTTGGGAGCAGATTTTGTTACAGTATATTTGCCAAACCAAGCCGCGGCTTCTTTTATATCTTTAAAATATTTTTCAATTCCAAAACTTTCTTTTGGAAATAAGTTTTTTAATTTTTCTTGAAATTCATTTTCAGTTGAGGGAAGTTCAAATTGAAAACTGGGATATACAAATTTTTCGAAGATATGAGGCATTTTATTAAAAGTAACTTTTTTTCCCGTTACTACATCCATGAGTTTTCTTACGTGGCTTCCTTCTTGCATATTTCCTAAATAATGCACTCCTACATCCCATTCATATTTTCCTTCTCTTCGAAAAGTGTGAGTGAATCCACCCAGTTTGAAATGTCTTTCTAAGACTAAGACCTTTTTCTTTTTAAATTGCGAGTAAATACTTGCTACTGTGAGTCCTCCCATTCCGGACCCGATTACAATTAGATCGAATTGATTTTCCATTGAATTCTCCTTTAGACCAACTTTAAAATATCTTGGGAAAATACATTTATTCTTTTAAAATACCACCTATGAAAAATTTCATAAGGAAATTTGAAAGAGTTGTAATTAAAAAAAATTTCTGCAAGACAAAAAATTCATAAAAATAGATTTGCTTTAATAGAGTTTAATAATTTATTTACCTTCGGGAGGTATATTATGAGAAAAAGAAGTTTTTTTTATCTTTTTTCTTTTACTTTATTGAGCTTGTTCGGAAGTAGTTGCATTCCGGGGGTTACAACAAAGAAAAAAAGTGACGATCCTCTAAAAAATCCAGTTGTTTTGTATGGACTTACCCAAGCACTGACTCCTAAATCTTGTGATGAAGGAAAGGGAGATCCTTATTTTAGTAAACAATGGCATTTAGAAAACGAAGGCAATTTGCATGAAAGTGCTTTTGTAGGAGAAGATGCTAAAGTTAAAAATGTTTGGAATATGGGGAATAGAGGGGATAATATTCTGATAGCTGTGGTGGACGATGGGTTAGATGAAAAACATGAGGATTTAAAAAGTGCTTTAAATTCTACTGTAAAAGGTCTCAATTATGCTTATGCGAATCCTTATGTCACTGCTCAACATGCAAGTGATACAAGCGCTCATGGTACTGCCGTAGCAGGGGTAGCGGCTGGAAGAGGTGGAAATGGAATTGGAATTAGTGGAGCTGCTCCTTGCGCACAAATTGTAGGTCGGGGAATTTTAGAAGTAAACGCTACAACTGAACAAACAGCAGAGGCAATGACGAAAGATAGTGACAAAATTCACATTTCAAATAACAGTTGGGGGGCAGCAGACTCTACAGGACTATTTTCTCCTTCTAGCAGTACATGGCAGGATTCTATCAAAGAAGGTTTAGAAAATGGTCGAAACAAAAAAGGTACTATTTACCTTTGGGCGGCTGGAAATGGAGGAAAATCAAGTCCAAGTTCAACAGCAGAGATTGATAATTCTAATTACGATGGACAAGCAAACTTTTATGGAGTTTTGGCAATTTGTGGAGTAGGTATCAACGGAAAGAGAGCTTTTTATTCTGAAAGAGGAGCTAACCTTTGGGTTTGTGCCCATACTCAAGGAGATGATGGAATCTATCCTACAACTGCAATTACTACCACAGATCCCACAGGAGAGGCTGGGTATAATTCTTCTACAGCAACAAACGAAATTGATAACGTCAGTTACACACAAAACTTCAATGGAACTTCCTCTGCTACCCCTCTTGCCAGTGGAGTTGTGGCTCTAGTTTTAAAAGAAAATCCTAATTTAGGTTGGAGGGATGTAAGAGAACTTTTAGCAAAATCTGCAAGAAAAAATGATCCGAGTAATCTTGAGTGGACAACCAACTCGGCAGGATACCACATTAACCACAACTATGGATTTGGAACTATTGACGCAGAAAGTGCTGTGAACCTTGCAAAAAATTGGACTATTATTACATCTCCATTTTTGACAGAAAATACAAATTCTTCCAGTAATGTAAGCATTCCCGATAACGATCCAAATGGAATCTCTACAACAGTATCTTACAGCGGCTCAATTAAAAAAATTGAATTTGTGGATGTTGAAGTTACTTCTAACCATACATATCATGGAGATCTAACATTTACTCTCATTGCTCCCAGTGGAACTCAAAGTATTCTTTCTGAAAAACATGTATGTCCGGGTACTTGCAATGGTTTTACCGGTGGGCAAACATTTCGTTTTGGAACAGCTCGCCATTTGGGAGAAAATCCAAATGGAACCTGGACGCTCAAAGCAGTAGATGAAGAAAGTGGAGATACAGGAAGCTTTTCGTTTAAACTTAAAATTTATGGAAGAGAAAACTAGGAGGACTCTATGAAAATCCAAATTCTTATTTTATTTGTAATTTTTGCTTTTTCGTGTACGACAATTGGAGCAAACGACAAAAAGGTTACTCACTCTAAACCTCCAGAAGGAGATGTCATAACTTGGTACGATGGAGATATTCAAAGAAAGGCATTTATACTAAAAGATTATATTGTAGAATTAGGCACAAATACTTCCACAATTCAGTCGATTGATAAGAATGCTCAAACTCGTTTTACTAAGGGAAAAATTAAACTCCATAAAGTGAGTGATCCAAACTTAAAAGAAAGTCTTGCGAAAGGAATTGTTCCAAAAGATGTCAAAAAACAAGGAGCATTTTTGCCTGCTCTTTCTACTACAGGAGATGAAAGTGGACTTATTGTTCCTAGTGGAAACATAATTGTAAAACTCAACACAAAAGAAGAGTCAGAGGCAAAAGCATGGGCAGAAAAGAACAAATTAAAGTATGTCAAAAAACTTTTTGGCTCGTCCTTTGTGATTGAATCAGTTGCAGGAATAGAAGCGATTCAACTAGCAAATGAATTGCGAAGTAAAGAAGGTGTGTTATCTGCAACTCCAGATTTTTTTACAAATGCAGTTCCTAAGTAAAAAAATAAATTTTTAACTATTGAGAAGTTCATCAAGTTCTTCTTTGGAAATTCCAGTGACTTTTTGAACTTCTTCTATGCTTAAACCTAAACTAAGTAAATTTTTTGCAATTTTTAAAGCTTCTTCTTTTTGTCCCTTTTCATATCCTTGACCATATCCTTCTTCAAAACTTTCTTTTTTGGCTGTATCTATCATTCCTTTACTTTCCCAATAGGCGAGTAAATTCTCTTTATAAATTTTGTATTCTTCACTACTCATTGCCCCTACTTCTGAAATATGAAAGGCTTTTTCAAAAATTGGCTCTTTTAAAATAGCAGGAATTTCTTCAAAAGATTCTAAATTTTTTAAAAAGTAACACCATTTATCAAAATGAGTTTCTAACTCATTTTCGGTTTTGTTAAAAAGAGGCATTTGTAAAAATTTAAAATGAAGTTTCTTGTAAAGCACTTCACAATCCTGATCCTTTAATTGCACGTGACGTATGAATTTTCTTTTTTCTTCTTCTTCATTGTATTCAAAATCTAAAATTCCAATAAAGTAAATGGTAGGTAACTGAAAATTCCATTCTCTGCCTTTTTCTGCCTCTTCTTGAACTGGAAAAGTAACAGCAAATAAGACGGTCTTTGAAATACTCTAATTTTTCTTTTTGCATTTCAATAATAAAATATTCACCATTTGCTCCTTTACAATAAATGTCAAATATAGCACGTCTCAAAAACGGAAAAAGGGGCACGTTTTCAGTGTTTCTGAAATTTAATTCTTGGATTTGGTGTTCGGGTGGGAGAAGTTGATTTAAAAAATCAATGAGTAAGTCTTTGTGAGCTTCTTGACCAAAAAGACGTTTAAAACCAAAGTAGTATATGGATTTATATATTTTGGCTTTTTAGATTCAAACATAGTTTGAGTTTAAAAAGTCCAAGAAAAATAGCAAATGAAAACTTAAAGGAAAAACGAATTTTTTATAAATTACCTCTTCTTCTCAATTTATAAACTTTATTAGTGAAATAAATTTGTTTTTTTAAACACATTAAAAAATCTAAAAAGTGTAAAAAGTAGTTTGACCAAAAATATAAAATTCTTTACAAGTTATTAAAACAAGGAGTTAAAATGCCAGCTTGTGGGATTTGCATACTAAATTTTAAGGGAGGTGTAGGGAAAACTACTCTTTCTGTAAATTTTGCAGCGGGATTAGCCAATACTTATTCTAAAAAACTAGATCGCAATTTTCGAGTTCTTCTAATAGATGCCGATCCGCAGTCAAATGCATCTGTATTCATGCTTGGAGAATACTGGAAAAAAGAAATTTTTTTAAAACCAGAAAAGAGTCTTTATGGAATTATGACTCGAATCTTAAAAGGAAATATGACTAAAATTGATGAATCTGACATTCTAGGACAATTTTCCTCCGAAGAAAGAACTCCTGTATTTTCAAAAGAAAAAAAATTTTATGAAGATGGAAAAGGAATTTATGTAGATTCAGACACATATTGGCCTAACCTTCATATTATTCCTGCACATTATAGTTTAAACAATTTTGAAAAAGAAATTCGTTATGATGAAGAAGGTAGAGTCAAAATTCCTTCTATTAGTTCTACAATTTATTATTATGAATTGCTAGATAGAGTAGGTGAGTTTATAAAAAAGTATTACGATTTTATTATAGTTGACTGTCCTCCTAACATTTACACAATGACTGAGATAGCCCTATATTTTTGTCAAAATATTATTATTCCGGTAATTCCAGACTGGCTTTCTACGAATGGAATCAATTGGTTACTCATGCAAGTGAGAATTTTAAAAGAAAAATTCCAGCATAAAGATAAAATTATTCGTGCTATTGTTCCTACTTTGTGGAATTCTAAAGAGCATGTTTTCAATCGACACATAAGAATACTGAATAAAAGTTTGGGATTATGGAAAAGAAATCCAAATTACAGCGATTTACTAACTAAAGCGGAAATTTGGGTTGGTTTACAGAGGCTGGCAAGCGTAAGCAAATCTATTGAATCACTTAGGCCTATAGTGGATTATCAAGCTACGGAGCCTGCCAGAATTCAATTAGAAATGATGATCAAAAAAATAGCAAATTGGGTAGAAGAATGAATTCTAGCGAATTAAGAAAAAAATTAGTTTATCTTTCTAAGCAACCTCTAGAAAAACTAAGTAGCCATGATTTAAAAAAAATTAGCCTACAACTTCAACTTATTTCAGATGGATTGGAGAGAGTGGAAATTATTTCAAAAACGGAAGAACTGATTCAAAATGTCTCTCTTGAAAACAAACCATTTACAGAATATCTTTTAGGTAAGTTGAAAGTGAAAAAGCCAACTTTGAAGTCTTCCAAAGCGCAGTGGGAAAAATATTATAAAAACCTTAAAACTTATTTGGAATCTGTAAAACAAAAAAGAAATGAATTACAAAAAATTTTAGAAAAACTTACCAAGGTAAAAGAAACTGAAGGTGTCAAAATTATAGAAGGTTTAAAAGAAGAAGAAAAAAAGCTTCTTAGTTTACTGGCTAGTTTAACTCAAAAAAAATCGAAAGGTGTAAAAACTTTAAGCATTGGACATTCGAGGGAAAGCATTCTAATATGGTTAAATGAGTTAAAAAATGTTCGTAAACTAGGTATTTTAGAAGATTCCGATTTATGAATGAAAAAAATATTATAAAACTAAATGACTGGACTCGGGAAATTGTTAACTCTGTAGAGGAAGATTTACGCATGGAATTAAAAAAAGTTATCCAAGAAAATCCAAATTGGGGATGGGAACAAATTTCTATTCAAGATGTTTTTGGATGTGCTATCAATCAACTTCCTCCTATTTACATAAAAAAAGATCAAGTTCCAGCTATAAAACTATCTACTGATGAAATTCGAAATGCGATTTATATTGCTATGGAAAGAGTAAAAAGAAATCCTATTCATATTCGAAAGGAGGAAAAATGAGATATTTTAGAATTTTTATTTTTATAATACTTATTCAATACGTTGGGTGCAATACTAAAGAAGAAAATAAAATCAAAATTGATCTTCCTCAAGCTCTTGCTATCTTAACACCTGAGGAGTATCTTATATTTTTTTATGATAGAGAGATTGATCAAGACTTAAGTCCAAATTGTGGAGTTGCAAGCCCCGCAACAGGCGTTGCCGCTGGTACTGTAGGCACAGGTACTACTGGAACCACAGGAACCACTACTACAGGTACAGGAAGGTTTACCGTTGTGATGCAACTTTTTATGAAACTAACAGGAGAAAGCTTAGCTATGCGTTTCTTGTATGATCCGAATCAAGCCCAAGGTTCTATTGATCAACAACAAGGATTTACCTTTACTGGTGGGGTTTTTAATAATACTGTAAGTGGAAAACAGGGTACGGTGGAGTGGGGACTTGGTGGTTTGGGAATTGGTTATATAGATGAATCTACTACTTCAGCTCAAACTCTTTCTTTCTTTAATTTAAAAATTCGTTTAAATGGTTTTTTTCAAAAAGGAGAGTCTACATCCACTTCTCCTCCTATAGAGTGTTATACTTCAGATAACATAAATTGCACTACAATTGTAACAGGTACCAAATGTTTTACAAGAGATAACCAAAAGTGTTTAGTTATTACAACAGGTGGAACCCAAGTTCTTATCCAAGGTACTCTAAAATGCAATTCTTCTAAAGTGATTCCCGGAACTTAGCTTAGAGTTGTTTCGTATCTTTCTATTGAAAGAAGGATAAGTTTTTTTAAATTTTCTTTTTCTAATTGTACAATCTCTTGTTTTTCATCTTCCCATAAAAACTTACCTGCATATTTGCTTACACTTAAATAAAAAATTGGTGAGTTTTTTCTTTTTGTAGTATTCATAATAGGACGGATTGTAAAAGAACCCATAGAAGAAATGATAAATTCATATTCATTATTTTTATGAGTAAATTTATAGCGAAAGGGAGAAGTTTCTGTATTCAATTCTTCTAATGAAAAAATTTCTAAAAGTAATTCTTGTAAGTTTTTTGATAAGTTTTCTAAAATGTTCCATTCGTTGGGATAGATTGTTTCTCTTGTTCTTTGGATATTTTCCATAACTCCTCCATTTCTTCTAGATTCAAAGTTTGTAAATTTTGATTTTTTTCTTTTGCTAAATTTTCCATTTTTCGAAAACGAGATTCAAATTTTTCATTCGCATAACGTAAAGCTAACTCAGGAGATATGTCTAAAAACCGAGCCAAATTCACAACAGAAAAAAGCACATCACCTAATTCTTCAAAGATCCTTTCCTTTGACTGCTGAGGATTGCCTAACTCTTCATTGAGTTCTTCTAACTCTTCGTAAATTTTTTCTACGATTTCTTGAGGGCTAGACCAATCAAAACCTATCTTAGCAGCTTTGCTTTGGAGTTTTTCTGCTCTTTGTAAAGAAGGAAAAGTTTTAGGAATTCCATCTAAAATAGATTCTTGAAAAATTCCTTTCTTCTCTTTTTCTTTAGTTTTTAGTTGTTCCCAATTCTTTAAAACTTCTTCTGCACTTAAATTTTTTTGGTTTTCAAAAATATGAGGATGTCGAAATATAAGTTTGTCACCCAACGTCTTCGCTACATCTTCAAAAGTAAACTTTTTTTCTTCTTTTGCAATTTGACAGTGAAAAATAATTTGAAAAAGCAAATCTCCTAACTCTTCTTTGAGGTTTTCCTTATTTGGAAAATATAAAGCATCTATAACTTCGTAAGTTTCTTCTATTAAATGAGGAATGAGGGATTCATGTGTTTGTTCTTTATCCCAATTGCAACCATTTTCTCCTCGTAAAGTAGACATGATTTCTAAAACTCTTTGAATTTCTTTCATAATGCAAAAATATTCTCTTGACTCTATAAGTCACTCTATTTAGCTTAATTTTAAAAAGATAAATGAGGAGATATTAATGTTGAACTCTCGTTTTGTTATTTGTTCCATTTTTGTTATAGTCGGTGTAGTGACTCGTTTTTTACCTCATCCTCCCAATTTTTCTCCACTTATGGCAATTGCCCTTTTTTCAGGAGCTCATTTTACTTATAAAAGAGATTCTCTTTGGGTTCCTCTTTTAGCTTGGTTCATTGGAGATATTTTTATTGGATTTCATGCTTTACAACCTGTAATTTATTCTTTAGTTCTTCTTATGGCTATAGCAGGGTGGAAACTTCGTGGACAAGTGAAGGCTTGGTCTGTGCTTGGTTTTTCTGTTTCTGGTTCTATACTCTTTTTTCTTGTAACAAACTTTTTTGTTTGGGTAACCTCTGGAATGTATGAGCACACAACGGCTGGTTTGATTCAGTGTTATACCATGGCAATTCCCTTTT
>CALDSP010000121.1 GCA_937924465.1 uncultured Leptospiraceae bacterium | reverse complement strand
ACATTTCCTTTCCGTTAGATAAATAATTTTTTGTTTCATTTAGAAAGTCTTCTATATTCACAAACACTACAATATGGGAAGAATTGTACATTCCTTGTAAATAACAGTAGTCACAATTATAAGCACAGTTCAAAACCAAAGTATTATAAAAAAAATTAGGATGCCTTGTTAAATTTGTAACTTCTGAACCTTGATAAAGAAAATTTCCATATTTTTTAGCTAAAATAAGACGTGGAAAAAATTTTTGTGCTTGAAAATGTTGATAACTTCTATTGAAAACATGTTTGTAACTTTCAATTTCAATAAGTTTAGAATTTGGAAAATAAGATAAAATTTTTTTTGTCCTTTCATGATTCCAAACTTCTGTTTCAATATAAATATGACTAAACTGCATTTTGTTGATTTTTTTTGCGTGCTCTTTTTACAGCAAAGGCAATTCCCATAGAATTGATCTCAATGTCTAAATTTAAATATTCATAAACAGAGCTGGGAAGATTTCTCTTTTCAACTTCTTTGTGAAAGTACAAACTTACTTTATTTTTCACAAATTCATCAATTTGATCTTCTTGTAAACTTGCATCTTGAGCTAGTAAAAAAATTTCTTCCATATAGCTTAGCCCATCGTACATTTGGCGAATTCCTGTTTCTACATATTCCCAAACTCCAAAATGAGTTAAATAGGCTTTTTCAGCTTCAGTATCTTTAATTTTTTGAAGGCTCACTTTAGCTTCAATTGGATCAAAATCAGTTGGGGTAGTAGAAGGAAAGAGAAAGGGAGAAGTTCCTTTTTGTAAATAAGGATATCCAATTCCAAACGAGTCTCCTGTAAATACTCCATTGGTAAAAGAGTCGTAAATAACAAAATGGTGGTTTGCATGACCTCTAGTATAAATAAATTTAAAATACCTAGAGCCCCATTGAATGATTTCTCCATCATAAGGAGTGTAAATTCGATTCTCTGGAACACTTTGGATTTCTCCATAAAGTTTTAAAAAATTTTCTTCTCCATAAACTTGTTTTGCACTATCAATCAAACGCTTGGGGGAAACTAAATGTGGTGCAGCTCTTGGATGAGCAATTACAGTAGCATTTGGACATTCTTCTAGTAATGCAGAAGTTCCTCCTGCATGATCTAAATGAACATGTGTAATAATTATGTATTTTACATTTTCTTTGGAGATATTATGTTTTTTTAATTCAGAAAGTAAAATGGGGACTGCTTTGGTTGTGTTGTTTTCTATAAAACTAGCTTCTTTTCCCTCCACTACTAAATAAGCACAGGCTAACTCAGGTAATACATAGTTGCAATCAATAGTAAAAACGGACATAATTTAAACTCTTGCAAAAGTTTGGATTTTGAATACAAAGATTTTTTTCTGCAAAAACTTGTAAAAGAATATTTTCAAATTCTATTTTTTTTACAAAGCCAAAATCTTTTGTTAGAGTCATTTTTACTTTAAAATTTTTTTCAAGGAATAAATTTTCTTTTAGTAATACTTTCAGCTCTTGAGAATTGATTTCTAAATTTTCTTTGTCATTTATAAAAATAAGTCCAAAGGAGAATAGTCCCAAAACAAGAGGCAAATGAGAGTAAAGGAAAATTTTTTTATATTCTGAAATAACCGTTTGTAATTTTAGAGTATTTTTCCTGTTTGCTAAATATAATATTAGGTAAAAGGAGGAAAAGCTATTTAAAATTATTAAAAAAAGTAATAGAATATTTAACCTATCATAGAATTGAAAACACCATAAAGAAAAAATCAATAAATTTAAAATGTTAATTCCTAAAATACTGGGAGTTAGAATTGGAAAAAATAACCAAAGGTATCCAAGGAGAAAATGGATTGTTACTATAGTCAACGTTACGTGAAAAAATAAATTGATTGAATAAATTACGTAAGAATAAAGCAAAAAATATAAAAACAAATAAACATAGCTTGTTAGTATATGTAAAACTGGCATTAGATTTTTAAATCCTGAATTTCATTTTCATTTTGATTTACTATATAACTTTTCACAAACTTTAAAATGTCTTCCTCTGTTTTTAAATTTAACCAAACTTCTTGTGGATAGCAAACCTGCACTGGACCTTCTTCGCATCTATCTAAACATCCACTCATATTCACTCGAATTTTTTTGTTTGGAGCTAAATCTTTTATTATGAGTTTTAGCTTTTCCCGAATTTCTTTAGAACCTTGTCTTCCACAAGAAACTCTTTTTCCTTCTTCTCGAATATTCTCACAAACAAATATATGATATTCATAATAGCTCATAAACTCTCCTTTTGTTTTAAAGTAAAAAATCCTAACTTGAACTCAAGTGAAAAAATCTTTCTTGAGTAAAAAGACCTAATTTGAGAGTCTAGATCTTGTATGGATATTAAAAAATTGTTTTTCATTTTAGGCAGCTTTTTGGTGCTTTTGTTATTGTATTTAATTTTTAATTTTGGGAGTGCTGAACCTAAAAAGAAAAAGGCTCGTTCAAAAGAAATTTCCCAACTTTTAATGGGTGGTTCTGAAAATGCAGACATGGAACCACCACGAAGAGGACAAAGGATTCGTTCGAATTCTTCCTTGTTTGATAGTGAATTTGGAAAAGTTGGTACAAATGTAAATTATTCAGATGAAGAAAGTTCTACAAATACAAATAAAGAAGATTTGATTGTTCCTACAAATCCACAAACAGGCAAACCGTATGATGAAGAAACCATGGAACAATTTGAGAAACTTAGACTTATTTTTCCGGGAAATGATTTAATTCCCAGAAAATATACCAAAGAGCAAAAAGCAAAAAAAGATGAGGAAGATGCCAAATACGCTCAAGCTACAAGTGCTTATTTAAATAACAATGCTTCTAAAGAACAAGTAGAATTATATTTTAATCGTCAAGAGAAGACGTTACGTGACAGGTTAGAAATAGTAGAGTATCTAATTGATGCTCAAAAAGAAGATGGGGAATATGATAAAAATGGAGAGTTTCAAAAAATTTTAGATAGTACAAATGAACAGTTGAAAAATCTAGAAACTCAAAAGCAAGAAGCTTTTAAAAAGTATGGAATTTAAATGAAGTTTCAATTAAAAAAAGATTTAATTTTTTTGATTATTTTTCTAGTTGCTTGTAAGCCTAATTTTCAAACAACAAGAGACTTTTCTAAAGAAAATTTGGAATTACCTACCCTTGCTGTAATTCAAACTATTGTTTCCAATCTTGAACAAAAAAACAAACTTCAAAATATGGCAAATCAACTTGGTTACTCAAATGTAATAGATTGGTATGCAAACGTCATCCAAGGTATTTCTTCTGAAGAATTAGATTTTTATTATAATCATCATAGGCTTAATTTTAATCAAGAAAGTCCTAATTTTAGGAAAGAAATTCATGAAAGGTTAGCTTGGAAAAAAATGTTTATTCAAGCAAAGATAGAATATCCCGTAATTTTTAATGAGGTGAGTAGTTCTTCTTTTCAAAATCATTTGTTTTTGGGTTCAAAAACTCCTAAACTTTTAATTGTTGAGTTTGCCGATTTTGGTTGTTACTACTGTGCAAAATTTCAAAATGAAAAGAAAAAAATTTTAACAAAGTATGGAAACCAAATTCAATGGAGTTTTAAAAATTTTCCTTTAGTTGATAGAAATGAAGAAGCATTTTTAGCTCACATTGCCTTAGGATGTGTAGAGAAAG
>CALDSP010000120.1 GCA_937924465.1 uncultured Leptospiraceae bacterium | reverse complement strand
TTTTTTGTTTTAGGTCAATGGATTGTTTTGATTCATTGAAAATAAATTGGTATTTCATGAAAGAGAGGAGTTTCAAAACTCTCTAAAAATTTGCACAAACACGAACCATTCAAAATTTTTTAGAATCAGTCAACTAAGTGTTGTTGTTACTACAGCCCAAGTTCAACAGAGTAAGACTTTTCTAAAAGATATTTTTCCAGGTTCTTGTAGTTACTACAAAATCCTTCTCAAGGTTTATTTTTTTACTTGACCTAGAAATTCACGAAAAAAATATAGAGAAGGAAGGGCAAATTATGAGCATAGTAACTCACACTCTCACATTTTTTGTTGTGGTTGCTTTGCTAATAAATTCTTTTTTTCTTGGGATAGGAAATGGAATTACTGTTCTGAAGTTTAAAAAGCTTTGTACATGTGATCATTCTCTACAACCTCACTTAGAGGAGGATCATTCCAACGATTCATCACAACCGCATTTTTGTCCACGTCACAAAACAAAGCAGAAACTAGAAAATCAATCGTTTGTTTATCCATTTCATGTAGTAACAACAACACTGAAGCTTTATTTGGTCTATGATGTACTTTTTCTAATAAAGCCTTACCCTTACCCTTTACTTGATGCTTATATAGAAAAACTCTTGCGTCCACCCAAAACACGCTCCTAAAATTTTTCACCCTTTCTAAGAAACTAAAAAATTAAAAAATATAGGAGAAGTAATCATGAAATTATTATTAATCTTAGTCAGTTTGATCGCAGTTTTGAACTGTAATGCAGGAACTTTCAAAAAGGAAGATGACAATGGCAAACAGAGAAACCTCTTGCTAGGGGCAATAGTTTTAAGTCAACCTACTACACCTTTGGAACAACTAAATTTCAAAGCAGTAATTGGTGAACACGAAGTAGAATGTGGCAACCACACCTACACTCTTCCGGGAACTCAAGTGGTGCAAATAAAAGACTTTCGATTCTTTGTAGAAGACGTGCAGTTTGTTAGGAATGACGGAAGTAAAGTACCATTTAAATTTACTCCAGTTGAAGAATACCAAGCAGCAGAAGGAGACAAACAAGTGGCTTTACTTGATTTCACCAAAGCAGGCTTCGGAGCGTGCACAGGAACGTCCGATAATGATAAAGTAAATACTTCAATAAGAGGAACTGCACCTGGTGGAATTTATAAGAAGGTGGAAGTTACAATTGGTGTGCCAAAAGAAATGAACCATCAGGACCCAAGCCAAAGAGGAGCAAACCATCCCCTTCGCAGTGGAACAGGGATGGGTTGGAACTGGCAGGCTGGATACAAATATATGAGAATTGAACTGGCTGCTACTCCAAACGATACATTTAAGCTTCATCTAGGATCCACAAATTGTACTGGTACTATTCCGAATGTAAGCTGTGCAAATTCTTATCGTCCAACTTTAGTTCTCGAGCCAAAAGGAGGTTTTGATACGTCAAAGGACACTATAGTTTTTGACGGAAAAGAGCTTTTCAGTAATGCTAACGGTGGAGTTCCTACGAGTGCTTTTGGGCCAGGGCAAAGTCTATCTTGTATGCCAATCGGAAATGGTCAAGGAAATAATGGAACACCAACTACTTGTGGTCCCATTTTGAAAAACTTAGGGCTCAATCCTGGAACACAAGCTGGATTCAGTAATACTCTTGTAACAGAAACTGGAGTTGGAACAGTCAACGAAACGACTCGCCAACCAATTTTAAAAGTTTTACGTGACATAACTATCCATAAGCACGAGCACTGAAATTTAATTGATTTAGGAAACCCACGTTTTTCAGCGTGGGTTTTTTAGGAGGAGAAAATGAAACTTCCTAGCAAATTTGTTCTTTTTTTAAGTTTTTTCGTAGTAGCTTGTAAGAAAGAAAAATCTCCAAACTTGCTTTTACTTGCAGGACTCATTCCAAAACCATATGTTTATGAATGGAATCTTCCACCCGGATTTCCTACTCCTAGAGTTCCAGTGAACAATCCTATAACAAGAGAAAAGGTGGAACTAGGTAGGTTTTTATTTTATGAAAAAAAACTTTCTGGAAACAATACAATGTCATGTGCTTCTTGTCATTTACAAGAACTTGCTTTTGCAGATGGAAAAGTAAATCCTTTTGGAATTACAGGAGAGTTTCATGCGCGTAACGCACAAGCCTTAGTAAATGTAGCGTATAATTCTCGTCAAACATGGGTAAATATATTATTCGTTGATTTAGAACAACAAGCTCATGGACCTTTGTTTGGAGAAAGTCCAGTAGAATTGGGATTGTTTATTACAGAACCAGAGATTCGAGAAAAATTAAAACAAGACTCCATTTACCTTGAAATGTTCAAGAAAGCCTTTCCTGACAGTCCTGAACCAATCACTATAACAAACATAATACGCGCTATTTCTTCTTTCCAAAGAACTCTTATTTCTGGAAATTCACCTCATGATAAATACATTTATCAAGGACAAAAAGATGCAATGAGTGCTTCTGCAAAAAGAGGATTTCAGTTTTTTAACAGTGAGGTAGCCGAATGTTTTCATTGTCATGATGGAGTAAATTTCAATGATTCTACTTTTCATGAAAACACATCTGCAGTAATCGAACCGCTTTATCATAACAACGGATTGTATAACATTCCCGTTACTGGAAATCCACCGAACAATTTAGGGCTTATGGAGGTGACTGGAAATCCAAATCATAGAGGAGGGTTTAAAACACCTACACTAAGAAACTTGCTTTATACATATCCTTATATGCATGATGGTTCTATGTCTTGTGATGATGATAAAAATCCACTTCATCCATTAGGAAAAGCTAATGGAGCAACCAATGAGACTTGTGCAAGACAAGCTCTAGGAAGAGTTTTAGATCATTACGCAAGGGGGGGAAATCATTCTACTTGTGTAGCTTATTCAACACCCGGAGGCACAAAAAATCCAAGTTATCCTTGTCTTTCTAATACTCCCCAAGCAAACGTCGATACAACACTTATACGAGCATTTCCTATGAGTGCACAAGAAAGAGAAGATTTAATCAATTTCTTGCTTTCTCTCTCTGATGAAGAGTTTACAAAAGATCCTAGGTTTAGCAATCCAAGACCGTAAATTATGAAAATAATTTATTTATTTTTCTTTTTTGTGGTCAATTTTTCCTCTTGCTATTTTGGAAGTGTAGGAAACAAGCTTAAGGAAAATGGAATTGTACTTGAAAATTTATTAAAACTTATTCGAGAAACTCCTACAACCTTAAAAATAATCTCTCATTTTTACGATGATCAGGGAGATGAAAACCTTTCCCAATTCATTATAAAAAGTGGAAATCCCGGAGTAAACTATACTATAGAGGTTGGCTCCGAAAGTTTTATTCAATTTCAAAAACTAGAATTTCGTTTTAATCCCCCTGAAAAAATTTTAGGGATTTTTTCTACTCAAACCAAAACTCATACTCCTTATACAGTACCTCTCAATTTACCTAGTACAGATTTATATGGTAAAACTTACATTTTAGAAGGAAAATATATTTCTAACTTTATCGTTAATAATTCAAGTGGAATTGGACAGGGAAGTGTGTTTCAAGAAGTTCTTGGAAATCTCGAAAAGGTTCCTCAAGGCGTAATCTCTGAAACAAAAGTTTTTATTAAACGTTGGGATA
>CALDSP010000119.1 GCA_937924465.1 uncultured Leptospiraceae bacterium | reverse complement strand
ATTAAAGCAAAAAAATATTTCTTTAGAAAGATTAAAGTATTCTTGGGGAATTGGACTTAGAATTCAAATCCCAGTACTTCCTTTGAGGCTTTATCTTGCCCAAAGATTACGTTATACGCGAAATTTAGAACATCCCTTTACAACCTATCCTTCCGATAAAAATTTTCAATTTGTTTTTGGAATTGGTGATTTTCGTTTTTAATTTAATTTAAAAATCTTTATTCTTTTCTTTTTGAAAATATTGGAATAAATAATAAGTAGGAATTCCAAGAAGAGTTATAAAAATTCCAGAAAGAGCATTCTCTGGAGAAAGAACTGCAAAGTAAATAAGTAAAATTAAAGTTCCTACTGCATAAATGAGAGGAGGAAAAGGATAAAAAGGAATTTTATAAGTGGTGTTAGGGATTTCTTTTTTCAAATGTAAGTAAACAGGAATCAGAGTTGTAAGGATTGAAAGAAGTAAAATAGAGCAAGTCATAAAATACAATAGTTTTTCTACATCTCCAAGAAGGATTAAAAAAGAAGTATAAGTAGCCTGAAATAAAAGAGCAGAGTAGGGAGTGTGCCATTTCGGATGAATGTATTTTAGAAAACTAAAAAAAACTCCATCTTTTGCCATAGCATAATAAATTCGACTTCCAGCAAAGATCATAGCAGGTAAGGAACCTAAAATCATAATTAAAATAAATATACTCATAAAATTTTTTCCAATCTCGCCAAAGAGGGACTCTGCACTTGCCACTCCTACTCCTTCCCTTGCTGAAATAAGAGTCAAAGAATTAGAGGAACCCAAATATAAAATATTGATTAGTAAATAAACAATTCCTACAAATAAACAAGCTAGACTTATGGATTTAGGAATGATCTTTTGAGGTTCTTTAACTTCTTCTGCTACATAAGTAACCATATTCCAACCGAAATAAGCAAAGGAAACTGGAATAATCCCAAGGAAAATTCCTTGAATAGTAGAAAAACTCCATTCCCAATTTGAGTAGGGGGGATTTCCTTCATAAGTGAAAGAAAAATGGTTCCAGTTGATATTTCCTATAAGAAAACCAAGAAAAATAAAACTCAAAACTCCTAAAATTTTAAATCCACTTAAAAAATTTTGGACTCGAATTGCCCATTTCACTCGGGTAATATGAAGTAAAGAAAAACCCCAAACTAGGCTCATAGCAATCCATTGATAGTTTCCAAAATAAATGGGAATTTTGTAGAGAAAGAAGATGGGTTCACTTGGTTGTAAAGAGGGAAAGAGAAAGTTTAAATGTTTTACAAAAGCAAGGGAAAGCACAGCAATATTGGCAGAGAAATTGGCTAAAAAACTAGACCATCCACTTAAGAATGCAAGCTTTATGGAATAAGCCTTTTTTAAATAAACATAATCTCCCCCGGAGTGAGGAAACAAAACTGCTAGGTAACTATAACTCAAAGCCCCAAGTAAAGCAAAGATAGCTCCTAATATCCAACAAATCAAAACACTGTAAGGATGATTGGCTACTTGGAGCACAAACCCTGTAGTAAAAAAAATTCCAGAACCTACCATTGAGGTAAAAATAAGAAAAAAACTATCTTTAAAGCCTAAATTTTTTTTTAATTCCATAATAGATAAAAAAAAATGAAATAGTGAGAGGAAAAGTGAAAACTACTTGTAGGTGCAAATTTAGTGAGGTTTTTATTAACGTAAAATTTCTCTTGGTTTAGAACCAATTTGAGGACCTACATATCCTCGCTCTTCCATCATTTCCATGAGTCTTGCTGCTTTATTGTAACCAATTCGCATTCGACGTTGTAAATAACTAGCACTTGCTTTTCTTTCCGTACGAACAATATTCCAAGCTTCTTCAAATTCTGCTTCATCAGCGTCAGAAATGATTTCTTCTTTATAAATATCTTCATCTAAATTAATATCTACATAAGAAGGGCGAGCAAAAGAAATGGCTTCTTCTACAATTTTCTCAATTTCTTCTTCAGAAATAAATGGCGCTTGAATTCTCTGTAAGTCAGGAGAGGTTGGAGATTTATAAAGAGAATCTCCTTTTCCAAGTAAGGTATCTGCACCTGAATAATCTAAAATAATTTTAGAGTCATTTTTTTGTGCTACATGAAAGGCAAGTCTTGCAGGGCAGTTTGCTTTAATAAGTCCAGTGATTACATCCACAGAAGGACGTTGGGTAGCCATAACCAAATGAATTCCAACTGCTCTAGCCTTTTGACTTAAGCGAGTTATAGAATCTTCTAGTTCTTTTCCAGCTACCATCATGAGATCACTCAACTCATCAATAAAAATAACAATATATGGCATGGGAGAATAATTCATTTGAGAAAGTAAAGAAGTATTTACTTTTTCGTTATATGCTTTAATATCTCTACATTTAATTTCACTGATCATCGCGTAACGGGATTCCATTTCTTGTACGGCCCAGTAAAGAGCTTTTGTTGCCTTACGTGGATCAGTAATTACAGGCATTAACAAATGGGGAATATTTTCGTATAAACTCATTTCTACCATTTTTGGATCAATCATTACAAAACGAACTTCAACGGGTGATTTGGTTATGATTAAATAACTGATCATGGAGTTTAAAGAAACAGACTTTCCAGAACCAGTTGTACCTGCAATCAATAAGTGAGGAAGTTTGTTTAAATCAATATAAACTGTTTCTCCGGAAATACTATCTTTACCTAGAGTAATGAGTAAATCTCCATTTGGAATGCTTTCTGTCTTTTCTTGCAAAATGTCTCCAAGTAATACTTGTTCTCGAAATTTATTTGGAACTTCAATTCCAATAGTAGATTTTCCCGGAATAGGAGCTACAATTCGAATACTTTTTACTGCAAGATATAATTTTAATTCATCGGAAAGAGAAGTAATTTTTCCTAGCTTAACTCCAGAAGGTGGGGCAACTTCATAACGAGTAATGATGGGACCTTTCTGCCAAGTTGTAACCTTAGATTCATAACCATATTCTTTGATGATTTCTTCAATTTTTCTTGCTGTATACTCTGCCTCTAATCGAAACATGGGATTAGGTTTTTTTTCTAAATTAGTGACTAAATTTTTATAGGAAATTTTATACTGTGTTTTTCTTAGAAAATTTACTTTAGGAACCGTTGTTCTAAGTAGAGGAAATTTATAAGACTTTTCTTCTTCTGGTTTGGAAAGTTTTTCTTGGAAAGTTTCTGTAATTTGAGTTTCCTTTTGCTCTGCTAGTTTAACAAGACTTTCATAATTACTGTAGATTTCTGATTCTGAGGAGTGGGAAATTTCTTCTTGTGATTCAGTTTTTTCGTGAACATCTGAATTGTTGTTTGCGAAAATCATTTCTAGTTCTTCTGGAGTGATTTGTTCTTCAATATTTTCTTTTAGAGAAAGTTGAGATTCTGTAGGAGGAATTTCTTCGTTTACGTTCAAAGCTTCCATTGTTTCTGTAGAAGGCAAAGGTGCTCCATAAATTTTTTCTTTTAATGTTTTAGAGGTTTCTGGAAGTTGGATTATGGGTTGTTTTTCTAATTCTTGTTTGAGAGTTTCTGTTTTTTGTTCAGATTCGGAGGTTTTTGTTTTTTCTATT
>CALDSP010000118.1 GCA_937924465.1 uncultured Leptospiraceae bacterium | reverse complement strand
GGATTTTTGAAATATAAGAATTCCCTAATATTATTTGTTGGAATATTTTTATACTTGTTTTTCATTCAACCAAAAAATTCTTATCACAAAATAAGTATGCACAACTTACAATCTCTTCAAAATCATTACGTATTGATTGTTGATGATAACGACAAATACGCAATAGCTTTAGAAAACTATTTTAAGAAAATCAACATTCCTACAGATAGAGCTAGAAATGCACATGAGGGCTTTAGGATGTTTCATCAAAAAACCTATTCAGCAATCATTACGGATATCACTATGGAAACACAGACTTCTGGACTTTGGTTAGCAAGAAAGATCTATAAAGAAGGTTATACCGGAAAAATCATAATAACTTCCACAGGGTTTGATGTTTGGGGAGTTTTATGGTTGGGAAGGTATTTCTTGCCCTGGTTTGCAGGAGCAGGGTGGATGATTCCTAAGATTCCTTTAAAAGAAGGCCGGGTAGAATTTCACCCAACCTATCTTCAAAATGAAACTGAACCTTTTGATAAAAGTTTATAAGTTTGCAGTTAAATCTAAGTCCAAGTTGATTTCATCACTAATTAAATTATCTGCCATTCCTTTGTAACTAATTCCCCAAAGTTGGCGATCAATATTAAAGTTTGCTTTTGCCGTTACTTTTTTTCCATCTTCAGAAAATTGGATCTTAGCTGGAAAAGTGATAGACTTGGTAATTCCCTTCATCTCCAAATTTCCTGTAACTTGAACTTCTCCTTTCTCATTTGGATCACTGAGTGTAGTTGCTACAAATTTGGATGTAGGAAATTTAGAAACTTCAAAGAAATCTTCTGAGCGTAGATGTTTTTCTAGTTTTGCTTTATCTTTACCTGTGAGATCCAAAACCTCAATTGTGTCCATATCAATTACAAATTCTCCGCCTACTACTTTCTTCTCATTGAGAATTATGTTTCCTTCCTTGATTTTGATAACACCATTGTGACGGCCTTTTACTTTTGTGCCAATCCATTTGATTACACTGTTTTGAGTATCCAAAGAAACTTTACTTCCTTGAATTTCTTTTTCTGAAGAAGTTGGTTCTTTTACTTCAGCTTTTGGAGCGTCGGGCGCTTTTTTACAATTAAAGAATGAAATAGCTAGAATTAACAGTAAAGTATATTTCATTTTTCCTCCTATGACCATGTTTTTATTATGTTTTCTTTTAGAAACAGAAAAACTACTTGAGACTTATATCCCATAGCTATATTTTCTTCTGCACTCTCATAAGCAATCCTAAAGTCTCGTAATCAAATTTCACTTTGGACATTCAAATCCAATTCCCTTAGCGGGACTATCAGGCTTTAAAGGAATATATTTTAATTTTTCTTTAAAACCCTCTGCTCCTACTTCCAAACTACAATCTTGTAATTTGGCTCTGGGAATTGTTGAGACTGGGGAATTAGGAAAATTAAAAGCTTCATTGGACTCATAGAGGATCCACTATTTTTTCATCAACACGGGTAATGTCGCTACCCATAGCTCCTGATTTTTTATTTGGAAATTTTACATTTCCACCTAAATCCTTGGGGCGGTGGTCAAATTTAGAGTACCATTATAGGTAAAGTTTTCCCAAAATAAATTATTTTCAAAAACTCCTTTTCCTTTTTCACCTTTCCAGAGTCCACCACCTCGTGCTTTGGAAATATTTTCTATAAAAACTGAATTTGTAATTTTTGTATCTCCATTTCCTGTTCTAAGTCCACCCCCCAAGGAATCATTCTTAAAATCCGTATCTAAGGTGTTACCAAGAAAAATATTCCTATCTATGGTGATTGTATCGAGGGGATAGGCATAAATCAAAGCTCCACCCGCATTTTTCTCCGGAGGATTGGGAGCAAATTGTGTAGATTCAGATTTTCCATTCTTGAACTCTAGATTTTCCACTACGGTTACACTGGAACCACGGGTGAAGAGAATTCGTTTTGTACCATTTCCATTTAAAACAGTTTTTCCGGAAGGCTTAGCTCCAATGATATGAACTTTTTTATCAACGTTTACAACAACTTGACTGGAAATTGAAATGTCATTACAAACCAATTTAACCTTCGAAAAATTATTGATTGCTTCTTGTAGTTTGTCACGAGTGCAGTCAGCCCCTGAAAGCTCTGTTTCTTGTCCCTCTATTTTGGGAACACTTTGTCGAACTTCTGCAGATGTGGGACAAGAACTTATATTCCTTGAGTTATTGGAAAGTGCTACCAGTCCCAAAAGTAAAATTTGTTATCATCCTCTTTGCATTGGTTCAATGTTTTTCCAACAAACCCAAAACTCCCTTTGCATGGGGGAGAACAAGAACTAAAAAGTAATACACTTTTTAAAAGTTTATATTTTCCACAATCAACATACTACAAGTTTTCATTTATTAGAATTTTCCAGTTTACTTACAACTTTCCTAAAAAAAATTGAAAATATTACTATGGAATTAAAGAAAGCTATTTGGACAAGGAAAACCACAAACCATGCTTTTTTACCTAAACCACTTTCAGAGCAACACATAAGGGAGATAATCGAGGCAGCCAATAGGGCTCCTTCTCATTTTAACAGTCAACCATGGGATTTTATTTTAGTTCAGTCAGAAACAAAACGCAAGGAACTGGGTAAAATTGCAGGAGAGTCTATGAGAGAACTTATGGAAAGAGGAGAGTTCTTTGAAAGATATAGAAAGTATTTCCGATTTTCCAAAGAAGAAATTTCAAAAACTCGTTCTGGAATTCATGTAGATAAAATTCCTTTTTTCTTAAAGCCATTTGTTCCATTTTTGTTTGGAGAGTTTGGAAAAAGTGTTTTTAATTTTTTAGGAGTTCCTAAAATTTTAGGACAAGATGCAGAGAAAATTGTTTCCACTTCTCCTTTGCTTTTAGGTTTTATGTTAAACAAAACAGAGTATAAGGTTGGAACAAAATCGGCTATTTATTCTCTTATTTCCATGGGAGCGGCGCTACAAAATATGTGGCTTACTGCTACTTCTTTAGGAATAGGCTTACAATTTGTTTCTACCCCCATGGAAATACCTGAACAATGGGAAAAGGTTAAAAAATTATTAAATGTGCCAAACACTCATGAACTCATGGCAGTGTATAGGCTGGGGTATGTGGATCCAAGTTTAGAAAGAAATACAATTGATTGGGTTTCCGATGAAAGAAGAAATTTTGAAGATTTAGTTAGTTATGAGGAGTATTCTCCAAAAAGAGTCTAAATTATGGATGTCATCAAAGAGAACATTAACATTATTTTAAACTTAAAAACTCGTAAACAACAGAATCTGACGCGTGACGTATTTGAAATGATTGAACTAATTGTTGAAACATCTGAGTTTCAAGTAACCAAACTTCATGAAGAATACATTCGAAATTTACAATACATTTATCCTTTAATTGAAAAGAACTTTTCTATCACAGAAGAAATGGAATGGCCCTATCATGCAAAGAGCATTTATGATGGAAAATATCCTCTAGAAAAATTACCCAGTCATTTACGAAGTTTAGCACGAAATCTATATTACCAAAGGAGTATGCAATAAATGCCTATCGATGTTCGAGAAGATAATTTTAAAAAAGAAGTAATTGAAAAATCTTTCCAAACTTATGTTTTAGCCGACTTTTGGGCTCCGTGGTGTGGTCCCTGCAGGGTGCTTGGCCCCACTCTTGAAAAATTAGAAAAAGATTATAAAGGAGCTTTTACTTTAGTAAAAATCAATACAGATCAATCTATGACCCTAGCTCAAGTCTTTCAAATTTCAAGTATTCCCGATGTTCGCCTCATCAAGGATGGAAAGGTGGTAGATCAGTTTTTAGGAGCTCTTTCGGAAAAACAAATTCGCAGTTTTTTAGACAGACACATAACACTTGAAGCAAGTTCAGATTTTGACAAACTGATTTCCAAAAATCCCATGGATTTTTTAAAAAAAATTAGGGAAACCCCTCCTAAAGAACAACCAGAAAATAGAGATGAACTTTTATGGAAAGCCTTTACTGTTCATGTAAAAAACAAAGGTAAGTTAGAAGATATAAAAGAAATTTTGCAAGAAATAGATGAAGAAAATGCCTCTTTTCGAAATCAAAAAAGAGCAATGCTTGTTTTTTTAGAACGAGGTAGAGAAGCTATAGAAGATTTACTTGCTTTAGGTAATCCAAAGAAAAAGGTTTCAGTTTTAGAAAAATATTTACAGCTTGTGGAAAATACAAAAAATGAAGAAAGACAAAAAGTAAAAGATTTACTTATAGCTTGCTTTTATTTTCTTCCTCCAAATGATGAAGATGTCACTTCATTTAGAAGAAAACTCAGTTCATTATTATTTTAGGAGTTTAATATGAGAGAGCTTATTCATAAAAAAGAAAGAGAAATTTCTACCATTTCTCTTCTAGAACAAATGGAACGCACTTATAAAATGATTCCTATGGAAGCTATTGTAAAGCAAGATGTCTTACGACAAGGAATCAACTTTTATGAAGACTCTCTCTCTCTAAACTTAAATTACAAACCTAAAGATTACTTTATTTTTTCTTTTGATCACATTCCACTTGCTGAAATGAAAAAAGGAGAAGATAAAAAAGCCCCTGAAGAAATCAAAGTCAGTGGGGGACATTTTCAACTTGCCCCAACTGTTATATCTACACGTAACAATCCAAACTCTCCTTACGTTGTGCGACTATTTGAGAATAAGCCTCACTTGTTTCTTGAAAATGTAGACTTAGGAGAGCTAGAATATCCACCTGTTCCAAGTTGGTATAGACACAGAACAAAAAATGGTAAACTTCCTAGTGAAATTGCTCCAGTGATAGAATGGGGGTATCTAATTTACTTAACAGTTTTTCGAAATTGTCAATATTTTGGAAAAGAGGAAGAATGCGCATTTTGTGATATAAACCATAACTACCGCCAGCAACGAAACGCTGGAAGACCCTACACGGGAGTGAAAGACATAGAAGACATTCTCGAAGTTTTAAGTTGGATTGATAAAGAAGATACAGTTGCTCAAGTTTACACAATTACAGGAGGTTCTGTCTTAACAAACTTAAAGAAAAAATCAGAGGTTGAATTTTATTTAGAATACCCTACTGCAATTGAGTCTCAATTTCCCAATCGTTGGATGGGAAAATTAGTAGCCCAAGCCTTTGAAAAAGAAGATTGCAAACGTTTTGCAGAGGCAGGAATTCAAGTTTATCATCCTAACTATGAAGTTTGGGATAAAAATCTTTTTGAAAAAATTTGTCCGGGAAAAAGTAAATGGATTGGAAGAGAGACTTGGATTCGTCGAATTGTTGAATCGGCAGAAATATTTGGACCTTCCCATGTGATTCCTAACTTTGTAGCAGGAGTCGAACTCTCTGAACCTTGGGGTTTTGAAACTGTAGAAGAAGCAATCGCTTCTACTTCTGAAGGTTTAGATTTTTTTATGTCAAAAGGAATCATGCCACGCTTTACTGCATGGTGTCCCGAGCCTTATACAACTCTTGGAACACAAGCTGGACCTCCTCTTCGTTATTTTTGTGAACTTTTAACTTCTTGGAAAGAAATTTTTGAAAAATATAATTTACCTACTCCACCGGGCTATGGGGAATTCGGAGTTGGTAAAGCTGTGTTTTCAGTTAGTGCTTTTATGGATGTAATTGGCTATAAAGGCAGAAACTAACGTAAACCAAATTTTAACTTGACTGGTTTTTTATTTTCCAAGTATTCCAAAACTAAATTTGAGCTATTTAATTCTAAAATTTTTAATTGAATAGGAGGAGTGTCTTCGTCTTCTTCTAATATAAGTTGATTTTTTTGAATTGTATAAATAGCTCTTATTTGCCTGCCGAAAATATACCCTTCTACATGACCATCTTCAAAAAAATTTAAGTAGTAAACATCAGAGCTAGCTTCAAAATCAGTGCTTTCTTCTTTGACTTTTCGAACTCTAGTGGAATCTGTAATTTCTTCTAATTCCCATTTTCTAAGAATAAGGGATTCATAATCAATTCGTTTACAGTTTGGATATAAAATCAATATTAAAAATAAAATTTGAAAATTCTTATTTTTTAAAAAAATATTTCTCATAAGCTAACCTTTTTTAAATTGATTCTTATACACAATAATACCTTCTATAATAAGCCAAATG
>CALDSP010000117.1 GCA_937924465.1 uncultured Leptospiraceae bacterium | reverse complement strand
AGTTTATTTCCCGTAAGATTCAAACTTTCTAAAGAATTTGCAAGCACTAATTGATTGGGTACTTCTTCAATTTCATTGTTCATAAGACTTAAAGTGGTGAGTTTTTTCATTTTATAAAGGTCGTGAGGAATTAGCTTAATTTTATTATTATCTAAATAAATTTTTTCCAAGTTAGGAACTCTCTTTAATTCATGAGGAAATTCTTCAAAAGAGTTGTCATTGAGGTTAATTATACTCAACCAAACTAGGTCTTTGATTTTGCTTGGAATTTCTTCTAACCTATTGTTGTTTAAAGTAAGAATTTCTAGATTGTATAGTTTTGTGATAGATTCCGGAAATTCATCTAAATTTTGATAACTTAAATCTAACTCACAAACTTTTTCAATTTCAACAAGAGCATGTTCTAAATTTTTATATTTAAGACATGCTCTCTTTTCTGAAGAATAAATAGAAAAACATAAAAGGAAAAAGCAAGCTATTCCCTTCTGAACCATGGACAAACAGAAAGTAATTCTTTTGTAGGAATTCTTTTGCATATAAAACCCACCTTTACTCCATAGACTATAAAATCTTCACACTCTTCTATCATTTCATATGAAAATTCATCTAAAGGATCTTTTTTTCGTATGCATTCCCCCAATTTCACTACATCCCACTGGTAATATCCTAGAGTGTTCCAATACCAATGAATCTCTGCGTTGATTTGATCGTGAAGTTTATAATTTTCTAAAATACATTTAGTAAAATCATGGTTGCCACGAAAAATTTCCACTTGCTTTCCCGGACAATTGGGATACGAAATTTCTACATCCAAAACCATAGGATTTTTCTGGGCATCATAGTTCATAATTTCTATTCTATTGATTTCCACTGTGGTGTTGTAATATTTATCTTCCTTACAAAAAGGAAGATAAAGTAGCATTACTAAGAAAAATAATTTTCTCATAGAACTACCCCAAGTATATAAAAAACTAAATTGATAGGTGGAACCAGATATTTTCCTAGTTTGTAAATTTTATCTTCATACTTTACATCAAAAAAGAAAAACGCCCAAGTTGCTAGCATGTTTACTAATAGACCTAAATACACTGCTATCATGAGCTTATCGGCACGAGTTAGATAAGGTGTGGGAGGAATTTCTGATTTTAAACTAAAGTGAAAAAATACTGCCGCGGCAAGCATGGGAGCACTAGAATTGATTCGAGTATCAATCTCTTTCCCATTTAACCAAATTGCCGAGAGAGCTACTAACATAATCACAAAAGCTGGAAGATACACAGTAAAAATAGCGTTTGTTCCAAATCGTGCAATTCCTAATCGAAAGATAAATCGAGGATAATATAAATCATCAAACTCAAAACGATCGGGATAATAATGTTTCATTGTTCTAACTTCTTGGTAATTGACTTTCCATCCTGGCATAATGAAATCTGCATCTAAATTTGTATACTCTGGATCCACTTCAAAAATGATTTGGTCAATTCCCGCATCTCCTTCTTCAATTCCAATTTCAAGTTCTTGTTCATCAAAAGGATAGTTTCGTAAGTCAGGAACAGAATAAAAAACAGCACGATATTTCCACATTTTGAAAGTAGGCTCATCAGCGATTGTTTGCATATGATCATCCTCTTCTAAAAGTCCGTTTGTAAAGTGAGGATGAATATCACCTGGCATAGGTTTATCGCTAGTATATGTTAAAAAAAAGTCTGCTTCGAATTTTCCTACTTTCATATCATAGTTTGTAATACTCTTTAACAAAAACCCTACCCTTATCTTGGCTGGCTCTCCAAAATCAGGATTCGCAAAAGGAGAACGAAATCTTCCTTTCGGTGTGTAAGGTACTCCCGACTTAGAAATAGGTTTATTTAATTTTTTTGGGGGGAGCGGCTCTGCTTGGTTGTGAAATGGAATAAAGAAAAAGAAACTTATAAGTATACAAAAAAAACTTTTCATAACCTTTATTCTTTTTCAAAATTTCTATCTTCTGTAAAGAATTTTATTCATGATTTAGAAAATTTGTTCCAACAATTTCATAGAGTTAGTATTCACCTTAGAAAAATTATGTAAAGAGACGTTGCATGAAAAAAATTATTTATCATATTTACGAATGCAATTTTCTAATTGAGCTAAATAAGAGGAACCAAACAAATTTACATGCACTAATAAAGGGTAGACTTGCCAAAAAGAAATCCTCTCCAAATATCCATAAGGATCTAAACCAATAGTTTCTAAAAGCTTTGGCATTTGAGAAGTAGGAAATCCACCAAACAAATTTGCCATGCCTAAGTCTTGTTCTGGATGTCCATAAGCTGGACTTAAATCAATTAAATACATTCCTCTATTTGACCAAATAATATTTCCTGACCATAAATCTCCATGAATTAGTCTTGGTTGAATTTTATGAATTCCCCAAGTTTCTGCTTTCTTTAAAAGAAGTTCTAAACGAGTTTTATAAGATTCTTTCAATAAATTTTTTTTGACTGCCAAGTTTAACTGTGGCAAAAAACGTGTTTTCCAAAAGTATTCAAAAAAATCTTCTGTTTGTATGTTTGGTTGAGGTAAACTGCCTATAAAATTATTTATTTCCCAACCCCATTTCTTAGATTGGATAGAATACAGTTTTGTCAAACTCTCTAAAAAGGATTTTTCTTTAGAACAAGCTCCACTTGAAATAAATTCCATGGCAAGAACCCATTTTCCACTTACTTCCCAATATCCATAAGGTTTAGGAACTAAAATACCCCGTTCAAAAAAATATTGCAAAGAGAAAAATTCTGATTGAGCTATCTCCTGATTTGTGATAAGTTTTACTACAATAGGTTTGTCTCCCTCTAAAAGATAAATAGAAAAAAGTCCTTGGGCTAAAAATTTGGCTTTACCTGTCAAATTATTACTGGGAAATTTCTCAATAAGGAAAGAAAAATTTATGGACATAAATAAACTCTCTTTTTTTTTATTTTACTTTGCCTTCTTTTTCCTGCTTGTAAATCAAAAAACAATTCTACTTCTCCTTATAAACTTCCTATTCTCCAATCTTACATAAAGTGTGAACTCAATGGCAAATATGACATAAATGGTACTGAATACCAAGTTTGGACATTTGAAAATAATTCTAGTAACACAAGAAGATTAAATGCTTGTTTAGAAATTCCATTTTCGAGAGAAGCATTTCTGTCGTTCACGAATTTTAGCACTCAATCTAGCTATGAAATTCCAGAAGGTTCAGAAAATCCTCAAACTAAATCTTTAGAGCAAAAAGAAGAGCGTCATCCAAAATTTATTTTTAACTTTGATCCTTTTCGTTATTTGAAAGAAAATACTAGTTCTCAATTGAAAAGTGTTTCTCTTTCTACGAATGGAGGTGTTGGGGTTGTAGATGTTACTACATACAGTTGGAAAACAAGTGATAGCCCTACTCCTTCCGGCAAGTCTTGTTTTTTAAACCAAAGCTATGATCCAGTACCTACTACGTTACGTGGAATAAAACAATTATTTAATGGAAAAATTTTGCGGGTTTGGGTAGCAGATAGTGATTGGGATCTAACCAACCCTAATATAAACGGGAAACTCCATCCAAACAAAGTGGAAGCTATTTTAAACGCAGTTGCAGATACAAATGGGCTTAGTATTTACGAAAAAGTCTTGAAAATTACTGGTTCTAAAGAATGGGGAGAACACAATTTTTCTACAGTGCTACCGCCAAATTATCCTTATATTGACTTGGTTTATTATGATATAAATTGTGACAATCTATTAGGAGGAATAGTAGGGTTTTATTTTTCTGGAAATAACTTTTTATCCACATCTCTTCCTTACAGTAATGAATCTTTAGTTTTATTTTTAGATTCTAAATATTTCACCCAACGTGAAGATACATCTTGGGAAATTACCGATAAATTTCCAAGTCTATCTTTAAATACAATTGCTCATGAACTTCAACATATGATTCATTTTTATCAAAAAACTATAATCAATCGAAAAAACTCTAGTTCTTGGTTTAATGAGCAAATGTCAATGGGAATTGAAGAAATCATTTCTTATTATATTCAAGGTTATAGTATTTTCCTATCTAATTCTGGACTTGGAAGGTATGTTGCAAATTCTCATTGTTCTTTGGTAGAATGGAATACAAATACAATAAACTGTGATTTAGTGAGTGATTATTCTCATGTTTTAAGTTATTCTTCCTTTTTAATTCGAAATTATGGTCCCAATGTAATATCTGAGCTTCTTCAAAATCCAGAAGTAGATAATCTTGCAATTGATAGTGTTCTTGCCAAACACCAAAGCTCCTACAGG
>CALDSP010000116.1 GCA_937924465.1 uncultured Leptospiraceae bacterium | reverse complement strand
GGATTTCTTCTAGGCTTTCTTTATTTGGTATAGAAATTTGTTCTGAATTTAAAAAACTTAGTTTAGCTGTAGTTCGAATCTCTAAATTATCCCATAAAATAGCATGTTCTTTAAATACCAAGATTTCACTTGGAAAAAACTTTTCAAAATTAGTTTTTATACTACTTGAATCTGTTTTATCTAACTCTAAATGATAAAGTTCAGAGGTAGATACATCTGCAAACGTTAGGTGCAAATTTTTTTTTCCAAAAAATGCAAAGCATAAAAAATTATTTTCAAAACTCTTTAATAAGTTTTCTTCTACTAAAGTTCCGGGAGTAATAATTCGCACAACTTCCCTAGGAAGAACTTTAACTCCTTCTTGTTTTATTTGTTCACAAACTACCACACTCTGTCCCGCATGTATGAGTTTAGCTATATAATTTTCTGCGGCATGATAGGGCACTCCACACATAGGAATTTGGCTTTGTCGTTTCGTGAGAGCAATATCTAGAATTTTAGAGGCTTGGACTGCATCTTCTAAAAACATTTCATAAAAATCTCCCATCCGAAAAAACAAAATTCCATCTGGATATTGCTTTTTAATTTCTAAATATTGCTTCATAGCAGGAGTTTGTAGGGCATTAGGTGAGTCTTGCATTTTGGATGAATCTTCGAATGAGTTCTTTATCTTTCTCTCCATTTTTTTCCACTCCACTTGCAACGTCTAGTCCATAAGGTTGTAAAAATTTTACTGCTTGAGCTACATTTTCTGGATTGAGTCCACCTGCTAAAAAATACTTTCGCCTAACGTCCTTGACAAATTCCCAAGGAAAACTTATTCCACTTCCTCCTCCTTGGTTTTCATGATAACTATCTAAAATTATAAATTCATTAGAAGGAAGGTCTTTATCTGAAATCTTATTTTTTACTTGGATTTGATGAATTAAAGGAATTTTAAAACTTTCTAAAAATTCCAAGTCTAACTGTGTATCGCGCGTAACGTATTGTATGTAATCTGGAGTTAACTCTGAAAGGATTTCTTGGATTTCTTGTTGAGAGTTTTCATAGAATAGAAACACAAGTTTTAAGTTCAACTTTTCTGTTTTGGTTTTATAAAAGATTTTTTTTGCAGTTTGAAGTTCAATTTGGCGTTTGCTTTTTGGAGAAAAATTTAAACCAACAAAATCAGCTTTGTATTCAGCGCATTGTAGAAGAGTTTGAATAGTTTTAATGCCACAAATTTTTATGAGAGGGAAACCCATGAATAAAAGACACAAGTAACCTAAAGGTTACTTGTGAAGTAAAATTACTTAGCTCGAACAAAGATTTCTACTCGTCTATTTCGTCCATCCGTAGGTGGAATTCCGGGGAGTGGTTGCAAATTAGACATACCCTTCACTTCATAAATTCTAGAAGATTCTACACCATTTTTTACAATTTGATCTCGAATTGTTTCAGCTCTCTCTTGGCTTAATTTTTGATCGAATGGGTTATTTTTCTTAGCACTACTTACATGTCCAGTAATACGAATTTTAGTTTCAGGATAGCCTATGAGAGCCTCAGAAATTTTGCCAACTTTAGGTATACTTTCTTCAGTTAACTTAGTAGAGTCAGACAAGAATTGAAGTGCAGAGTCCCCTGCTTGGATCATCAACTCTTCTGTTTCTCCATCAGCACCAGGAATTTTACGAATAGACATTCCGGCCTCTTTGAGTTGCTGTTCCATATCTTCAGCCATGGTATCTAAATAATACCCTACTCCAAGTCCAGCTAGACAACCCGCTCCTAAACCGACAATTTTACCTTTGTATTCAGGTTGGCTCTTTTTTTTCTTGAAGAGATTCCCTATTTGGTTTTGAAGTTTCTTTCTTTCTTCTTTATTAGCCTTATCCTTTGCGGCATCAGCCAATGCTCCAGCCGCAAGACCTGCCAAGCAACCAATTCCCACAGAAGCCATCATTCTGTTACTCACGGAACTACAAGTCAAACCAAATGTAGATATCATCACAACGAGCACTAGTTTTTCTACTAATTTCATTCGTTTCTCCTTTTTGGATTATTGTATCCAACTTAAATGCAAATAAACTTTTTGACTAGCTTTTTTTACCCGGAGCGGGGGTCGAACCCGCACGTCCTTACGGACACAGGATTTTAAGTCCTGTGTGTCTACCAGTTCCACCATCCGGGCAGGATAGTTAAAAGATTTTTTAGTTGTCAAAGGCGTCGCCCGGATTCGAACCGGGGATCAAGCTTTTGCAGAGCCATGCCTTAGCCACTTGGCCACGACGCCACATTTTTACAATCTTTTTAAATCCCCTCCCCATGTCAAGAGGAACTAAAAACTTTATAGTTCAACAGAATCACATGAATCAAACACTCCTAATTAATGCTAATCTTTTTGAAATTATAGATTGTTTTCTTAGATTCTGGATTTCTATTGACGTAAATTAAATTAAAATCTTTATAAACATTATGGCAGTAGAGTCGCAGGAAATTTTAGAAAAGGAAAAAATTTTACAAGTAATTCAAACTCTTTTCTTTAATTTCCCTGTATTCATGATTTTTGAAAGAAAGGAATATTCTATAAAACCCTTAAAACTCATTCCAGAGGGACTTATCATTCAATCTATAGGCAGAGAAGATAGAGAAGAAAGAATTTTGTTTGTAAAATCAAATGAAAAAGTTTTTGAGATTTCTTTCGATTTGCTTGGAATTAATTCTGGTAAAGAGTTACTTTTTCCAAGAAAGCTTAGCGTAAAAAATATCCAAGATGTTTCAAATCATGACTCCAAAACTCCAAAAAAAATATTTATTTCTAAAATAGTTCGGGAGAATGATATCATTGCCAATCTTCTTTCTGAAAATAATCAAATGAAATCTATTCTTGAAAACTACCAGAATGATTTACGTGGCAAACTCTCTTCTATTTCTCTTTACATTAGTGATAAACCCGATCAACGTCTAAGGCTTCTTACAGAATATAAAAAATCTATTTTTGTTCCAAACAAACTAGAGCCAGAGTGTGTTCCAGAAGAATTTGTACCTTATGATGAATATTTTCAAATTATGAAAACTTCCAAAAATTTACAAAGCTACTTATCGGAAGCATGTGTGCCTTTATATTACAAAGGGATTCATCTAATTGGTTATCTTGTAGCTTGGCATACAAAACCCTTAGATATACAAGGATTTCAGTTTGCTCAAAAAATTGCAGATTCCATTTTAAAAGATATTTATTATTGGAATCTAGCCCAAGAATGGATTGAAAGATTAGAAATTGCTTATATATCTAAGTTAGGACTTGAATTTTATTCTCCCAATTCTAAAAATTATAGCAAATATGTGATTGCTAGTTCTACTGTCATATTTGATATTTTCCAAGATAAAGAATATATTACATCTGCTAGGGCTATTATTGCAAATATAACTCCTACTGAAAAAAACTTTCAAGTTGGACTAGAATTTATCTTTCAAAACGAAGAAGAAGCACAAAAACTGCAAGCAGCAATTAGTAATTTATAATTCAAAAACTTTCTTTTCTTAAAATTTTATCTTTAAAAATTATCCACATGGAGAACAGTATTAAAACACCTTATTATTTGATTGATGAATCTCTCTTACTCAACAACATGAAAAAAATTCAAAAACTTAAAGAACTTTCTGGAGCTAAATTTGTTCTGGCTTTAAAGTGTTTTTCGACTTGGTCCCTCTTTCCACTTATGAAAGAATACATGGATGGAACCACTTCTAGTTCTCTATACGAAGCAAAACTTGGATATGAAAAATTTGGAAAAGAAGTTCATGCTTACAGTGTAGCTTGGTCAGAAGAAGATATTTTAGAAATTAAAGATTTTGCTACTAAAGTTATATTTAATTCTTATTCTCAACTAGAAAGATTTTATTCTCAAGTTTCCCACATTCCAATAGGGATTCGAATCAATCCGGGTGTAAGTCATTCTGAGTTTGATTTAGCTGATCCTGCCCGAAAATACTCTCGACTTGGAATTGTGAAACACGAAGAAATTTTAAACTCTATGAAAAAAATTTCTGGAGCTATGTTTCATTGCAATTGTGAAAATGATGATATAAAAAGTTTTGAAAAAATTTTATTTCACATTGAAAAACATTATTCCCAATTTTTGAAAGACTTTGAATGGGTTAGTTTAGGAGGCGGAATTTATTTTACTAAAGAAGGTTATCCGATTGAAGAATTTGCAAAACTTATAAAAGAATTTTCTTTAGCACATAACGTCCAAGTGTATTTAGAACCCGGAGAAAGTTCTATCACTATGAGTGGATTTTTGGTTACTAGTATTTTAGATATTGTAGAAAACCAAAAAAAAATTGCCATTGTAGATGCAGCCGTAGAAACTCATATGTTGGATTTGCTTATTTACAATATACCGGCAAAAATGTTTCTTCCTTCTAATGGAAAATACGAATATATTATAGCAGGAAAAACTTGCCTGGCAGGTGATGAATTTGGAACTTATTTTTTTCCAAATGAATTAAAAATTGGTGATAAAATTATTTTTGCCGATGCAGCAGGTTATACAATGGTCAAAAAAAATTGGTTTAATGGAATCCCTATGCCTTCAATAGTGGTAAAACACTTAGATGGTAATTTAAAATTAGTGAAAGAATTTCATTACAAAGATTATTTAGAAAGTTTGTCATAAAAGGAGGAAAGGATCTTGAAAAAAAATGTTTTAATCATAGGAGCTGGAGGAGTGGCTCATGTTGCAGCCCACAAATGCGCACAAAACAATGATATCTTAGGGGATATTTGCATTGCTTCTCGAAGAATTGAAAAGTGTAATAAAATCATTGAAAGTATTCACAGAAAGGGAAACTTAAAAGACAAATCTAAAAAATTATATGCTAGGGAGATCAATGCTTATGATATTCCCGCTACAGTGAAACTCATTCAAGAAACAAATTCTGAAATTGTAATCAATTTGGGAACTGCTTATATAAACATGTCTGTTTTGGAGGCTTGTATCCAAGCAGGTGTGACCTATATGGACACAGCTATTCATGAAGATCCAGACAAAGTTTGTGAAGATCCTCCTTGGTACGCCAATCATGAATGGAAACGCAAGGACCAATGCAAAGAAAAAGGAATCAATGCAATTTTAGGAATTGGGTTTGATCCAGGCGTTGTAAATGCTTATGCAGCTCTTGCCGTCAAACATCATTTTGATAAGATTGATACCATTGACATTCTAGATGTAAATGCTGGAAAACATGGGCATTATTTTGCTACTAATTTTGATCCCGAAATTAATTTCAGAGAATTCACTAAAGTATGGACATGGATTGATCGAAAATGGGTGGAAAAACCCGTCCACTCTGAAAAGTGGGAATTTGATTTTCCTGTCGTAGGAAAACAACCAATTTACCTTACAGGACACGACGAACTTCATTCCCTTTCTCAAAATATTGATGCAAACAGTATCCGTTTTTGGATGGGTTTTAGTGATCACTACATCAATGTATTTAATGTATTAAAGAATATTGGAATGCTTTCAGAAAAGCCTGTTAAAACTGCAGAAGGGATTGAAGTTGTGCCGTTAAAAGTTTTAAAAGCAGTGTTACCCGATCCTCTCTCTCTTGCTCCTACTTATACGGGTTACACTTGTATTGGTGATTTAGTAAAAGGCACAAAGGATGGAAAATATAAAGAAATATTTATTTACAATATTTGTGATCATGCTGCTTGCTATAAGGAAGTAGAATCTCAAGCCATTAGCTACACCGCTGGAGTTCCCCCTGTAGCTGCAGCCATTCTAGTTGCCCAAGAAATTTGGAATCCAAAAACAATGGTAAATGTAGAAGAGTTAGATCCCGATCCACTCATTGCTCTTTTGGATAAAATTGGCCTACCAACTCAAATTCAAGATAGAACTCCCAAAAACTAAATGGATTACTTTAGAAGGTTTAGTTTTTTAGTTTGGACCCCCGCCTTTGAAGCAGATGAACTCGAAGGTGCAAGACTTTCTCTCATTTTAGAGGAAGTGAACAAACTTGGGTTTGAGGTTGTAAAAGCACGTCGGGTGCAAGATGCAGAGCTAGCCATTCGCACCGATCCCGGAATAGGGTGTATGGTAGTGGACTGGGGGAAGGGAGGGGCTGGCTCTAAAAAAGCAGCGTCTCTCATTTCTTTAGTTCGACAACGTGGACTAGAAATGCCTATCGTAATCTTGGTTCGTCGTCAAAAAATTGAAGACATTCCTGTAGAAGTTTTAAGAGAAGTAGATGGGTATATTTTTTTAGCCGAGGAGACTCCTGAATTCATTGCGAAAAACTTAGTGAGTCGACTCAAACAATATGCTGAAACTCTCAAGACCCCTTTTTTTGGGGCTCTTGTAGATTATGCCGAAGAAGGAAATCAACTGTGGACATGTCCAGGTCATAATGGAGGAATTTTTTATAGTAGAAGTCCAATTGGTCGAATTTTTGTAGAACATTTGGGAGAAGCTGTTTTTCGGGATGATTTAGACAACTCTGTAATTGAATTAGGAGACTTACTCACCCATGAAGGACCTGCTCTCTTAGCCCAAAAAGAAGCCGCTAAAATTTTTGGAGCAGAGCGAACTTATTTTGTTTTAAATGGAACAAGTGCCTCTAATAAAATTGTTTTATCTGCTCTCTTAGCTGATGGAGACTTAGTCTTGTTTGATCGAAACAATCACAAAGCCGCTCATCATGGGGCTTTATTTTTAGGAAGAGCAACTCCTGTTTATTTAGAGACAGATAGAAACTCTTATGGTTTAATTGGACCAATTGATTGGAATGCTTTAGATGAAGACAAAATCCGAGAAAAAATTCGCAAACACCCTCTCATTAAAGATAAAGAAGCTTGGAAAAGAGATCGTCCTTTTCGTGTAGCCGTAATCCAACAGTGCAGTTATGATGGAACTATAAATAATGCAGAAATTTTACTAAAAAAAATTGGGCACCTTTGTGATTATATAATGTTTGATGAAGCATGGGCTGGCTTCATGAAGTTTCATCCTCTTTATAAAGGTCGTTTTGGTATGGGGTTAAACAATCTGACGCATAACGATCCCGGAATTATAGTTACGCAATCTACACATAAACAGCTTGCAAGTTTTTCTCAAGCCTCTCAAATTCACATAAAAGATAAACATATCAAAGGACAAGAGCGTCGTGTAGAACATAGACGTTTTAATGAAACCTTTTTACTTCACGCCTCTACTTCTCCTTTCTATCCTCTTTTTGCCTCTTTGGATGTTGGAGCTCAAATGATGAAAGGAAAGTCTGGGGAAGTACTTTGGGATGATACCATTCGTTTAGGTATTGAAATCCGCAAAAAAATTCGAGCCATTGCCAAAGAATTTCGAGACACCCAAACCGATCCTAAAAAGCAATGGTTTTTTGATCCCTTCGTACCTGATACAATAATTTTTAAATCTAAAAACGGAATCCGAAAAGAAATTCCTTGGGAAGACCTTCCTACCGATGAGCTAGCTCGCACTCCTCGTTTTTGGGAATTGGAACCAAACCGAGAATGGCATGGATTTACTCAAGTTTCTGATCATTACGCCATGACCGATCCAAATAAACTGACTATTCTAATGCCGGGTTTTAACAGAAAAACAGGAGAATATTTGGAAACAGGAATTCCAGCCCCAGTAGTAGCTGAATATTTACGAGATTATCAAATTGTGCCAGAAAAAAATGATCTTTACTCAATTCTTTTTTTGTTGACTCCGGGAGTAGAATCGAGTAAAGCAGGCACTCTCTTGAGTGCTTTAGTTGCGTTCAAGCGTTCTTATGACGAAAACGCACCTATTGAAGAAGTAATGCCTGAACTTATTACACGATATCCACAACGTTATAAAGGAGTTCGGCTTCGAAACTTGTGTGAAGATATGCATAACTTTTATAAGGCTCATGAAGTAAGTAGTTTACAAAGAAAAATTTTTCGTCCAGAACACATCCCCGACATGGTCATTTTACCCCATGAAGCAAACCAACAACTTGTTCGCAATAAAGTTGATTTCTTACCCATTGATGAAATTGAAGGAAGGATTGCGGCAACTCTTATGTTAGTGTATCCACCGGGAATTGCAACTGTAGTTCCGGGTGAGAGATTCAATCAAAAAGCCAAACCTATTTTAGACTACTTTAAAGTGTTTGAAAAAGCTAGCAATTTATTTCCAGGTTTTGAAAATGAAGTGCAAGGCGTTTACCGAATTGAAGAAGAAGATGGAAGAATTCGATTTTATACTTATGTTCTAAGAGAGTAAATGAAAGTTTTTTTTATTTTAGTCTTTTTGGTTTCAAGCCTTATCCCTGAAGATCTAAATTCAAAAGAACAAGTCAAACAACTTGTTGAAAAATATTTTCAACTTTGGTCAAACGGAAAAATACAAGAATATGGAAAACTATTTGATCCCAAAGCTTTTATTTTCTTTAGGGACCACTATACAAAACAAATCCTTTCTGAAGATTTACAAACTTTTCTAAAAGGGCAAGAAAATGCACAGTCCAATAAAGGCAATCTTATGAAAGAGGTTCCTTTAAAAATTCAAATTGAATTAGTGGGAGAAGAAACAGCTATGGTGACCGTATATTGGAAACTTACTTCTTCTCATAAGAATATATTAGGGTATGATCATTTTATTTGGGCTAAAACAAATACAGGCTGGAAAATTATTAGTCTATTTTTTTATAATATATAATTCAATGTATTTTTAGAATATAAAAATTTCTTTCTGTAGCAAAAAAGTTCTTATCATAAAGTAAAAGATGTTTTATTAAACAATTCTTTTTGATTAGAAACTGTAGCAATTTAAATACAAAAATCTATGAAATCTCCACTAATTATATATTCCCGTTTTTGATCCCATTTTTATTAGAATCCAGACCTAGTAGTGGGGAAAGTTATAAAAGTTCAAGGAGTTCTGAAACACCCACAAAAGTCAATCCTTGTTTATTACATGAACTCATTGTTCGAGTTTAAAACCCATTACAAAACAGATGATGTTATATTTTTCTTCATTGGACTTATAGCAATCTTCACTTCGACAATTCATGATTTATTGGTTGCTAGTCAAATTATTTATAGTCTTTATTTTTTTCCTTATGGTTTAGTTACATTTATAGCGTTCCAGTCCGTTTTGATTGCTTCTAGATTTTCACGTGCTTTCTATAAAGCAGAAGATTTGACTGAGAGTTTATTTGCTACAAACTTTGCAATAGCTCGATTTGTTCCTACTCAGTTTTTAAAATTACTTGGTAAAGAAAATATTGCAGACGTTCAACTAGGAGATCATATACAACAAGAAATGACAGTGTTCTTTTGTGATGTAAGAGGATTTACAAGCCTGGCTGAAAACTTATCCTCATAAGGTGTGTTTCGATTTTTAAATGAGTTTTTCCAAAAAACAATAAACATTATAAATGAAAACCACGGATTTGTAAATAAAATCATTGGTGATGGACTCTTAGCCATTTTCCCCGAAAGTCCTGAAGATGGATTGCAAGCTGCTATAAAAATTAGTCAGTCCGTTCAAGAGTGGAACGAAATTCGCAAACAAGAAAATCTTCCATCCATAAAAATTGGTAATAGGCATTCATTACGGACTACTAAGCATGGGCACTGTGGGTACCTTTGAAAGATTAGATACTACCGTAATTGGAGATACTGTGAACACTGCGGCTAGACTTGAAAGTTTAAATAAGATTTTTGGAACAGAAATTATTCTTTCTGATTCAGTATATCAAAAAATTTTAAATAAAAAATATATCCGTGAATTGGGAAACGAGCCACTTCGTGGAAAGAAAACTTCAATTGTCTTCTATGAATATTTTGGTTGTTATTCAAAAGAAAAAGCTACTTAAACTAAAATCAATATAAAGAAGCCTTGAAACTCCTATCAAATGGCAACAGGGAAAAAGTAAAAAAATATTTATGAAATATAAAACTTCCCACCCATTAGATAAAATTCTAGAATACTACTCCAATTCATAATTTACCATCACACTCCATTGATTCTTGTAGTTGTTACTACAATTTTGGCTTGTGTTATTAGAAAACTTGTATACAATTATAACTAATCCAATTTTATGAACTAGAAACACATGGAAACGTTTATTTACTTTGTTTTAGTTCCCTTTTTTTTGTTTTGGGTTGCTCATTTACTAGTCAGTGGAATTCGAAAAATCTTTGAAAAGCCTCCCATTAGCAAAGAAATCAAAATTCCCGACGGAATGAGAGTTGATAGTGAAATCCATAAAGAAGGCGGCAAATACAAAGGAGTTTTAAAAATTACTTACATTAAAACAATTAAAATTATAAACAAACCTCATCCTATTGAAGCTTCCACCGAAGAAGAGTTAAACAAAAAATACCAAGAAATTATCAATAAATACATCATTCAGTGAGGTGAAATATGTTAAGAAAATTTATTTTCTTTGGAGTTTGGTCTTTATGGGCTTGCTCTAGTTCCGGGGTTCAAAATCCTACTTCACAAACCGAAGTCCAACCCTCTGACTATCGTTCTGAAATACTCTCTAGTACAAAGCTTATCAATGGAACTACTTTTTCTAAAGGGAGTAAATTAATTTTTGATAAAGATGGATTTTTAAGAACTGCTACTTTAGGAGAAGATCAAACTATCATGGATGCAAACTATAAAAAGCAAATGCCCCACACCTTTCGAGCTGGAAGCATTCTTCAATTCAAAGAACCAAAAAATAGCTTTGGAGATTTAAATAAAAACCTAGACATTCCCAAAACTATTACAACAATTAAACCTACAGAAATTTTTGGATATATGTTTGAGTCAGGGACAACCTTTATATTTCCTTCTGAAAACAAAAAACCTTTCATAGGAATTGCAATAGAAAGAATTCGCTCCGATATGATCATAAATGGGAAAAAAATACAAGCAGGTTCTACACTTCTTTTTGAAGATAAAGAAAATGTAAAAGTTTTAGTTAAAGGAGAATGGAAAAAACCATAAATTTCAGTTGCAGATCATTAGCCTACTAAAAAACATAGAATCATTATGAATATTCAAGATATTGAATCTATTGTTGGAAAAGAAAATTTTTTTACAAGGCAAAATAATAAGCTAGATGAACTAACCTTTCTTTCTTATGGAATAGATAGAACTAAACTTTACGAGCCCAATTTTGAATACTTAGTCTTTCCACGAAATACTCAAGAAGTTTCAGAACTTTTAAAATATGCATTCGTGAACAACATTACAGTTGTTCCTTCTGGAGGTAGAACAGGATACGCTGGAGGAGCAATTGCCAAAAATCATGAATTAGTCATTTCTCTTTCCAAAATGGATAAAGTTTTAGACTTTGATCCATATTTGCCATCTATTACAGTTCAATCTGGAATGATTACCCAAAATGTACATAAAGAAGTAGAAGCTAAAGGATATTTTTTTCCAGTT
>CALDSP010000115.1 GCA_937924465.1 uncultured Leptospiraceae bacterium | reverse complement strand
TGGATTTAAAATGCTATGCTTATATAAACTTCTAGAGTTCGATATTGCCTCTGAAAATTTTGAAAAAGCTAAACAAACACTCACGTCATATAACAAATATTTTCCAGAACACAAAGAAGACCTAACTAAACTTTCTGATTTATTAAAGAAAAGTAAGGAAAATGTTCAACTGGTAGACTTAGGTAATGAAATAAACTTTCATGATGCTTACTTACCTATTCCCGAGTTAAGTGAAAAAAAAATTTACTATACTACTTATGATTCTCCCGGAGGTGCGGGTGGAGAAGATGTGGTAGAGGCTTCTTTCATTGATGGAAAATGGACAAATCGAAAATTTACAACAGAACTGAATACAAAAAATCACGACTCTCCTACTTCCATTTCTGCAGATGGAACCAAAATGATATTGTTTGGAAATTATTTTTCTTCCTTTGGTGGAGGGGACTTGTTTTTATCAGAATTGCAAGAAAAAGGTTGGAGTAAGCCTATGCATTTAGGGCACCCAGTTAATAGTACTGCTTTTGATAGTGATGGGATTTTTACTCCCGATGGAAAAGCATTTCTTTTTGTGAGCGATAGAGAGGGTAGTTATTATCCAAAAGTTTCAAAAAATACCTATAATGCAGGTCACACTTGGGGAAATACAGATATTTACATTAGTTTTATTCAAGAAGATGGAACTTTCGGAGAACCCATCAATTTAGGTCCTATGATAAATACACCCGGAGCAGAAAGACAACCCTTCTTGCATCCCGATGGGAAAACTCTCTACTTTAGTTCCAATGGTTTTAATATAAACTTAGGCAATTTAGATGTCTACAAAGCTGTACGTTTAGATGACACTTGGATCAATTGGAGTGAACCTGTAAATTTAGGGAAAGAAATTAACACAGTAGGAGCAGATTGGGGATTTAAACTCAATGCTTCTGGAGAAAGAGGGTACATTTCTCGTTATAATGTTTTAAAGGCAAAAGAAAATCTTTATAGTATAGAACCTCTTCCTAAAATAGCTCGTCCCAATGTGGTGATTGCCATTGAGGGAAATGTTATAGATGAAAATGAAAATCCCTTAGAGGTTGATTTGGAATGGGAGGACTTAAATTTATCTAAACCTTTAGGAAAATTAAAAAGCAAGCCTTCTGGTGAATTTTTCATTACTTTACCCGTTGGAAAGGTGTATGCTTATTTTGCTAAAAAACAAGGATATCTAAGTAAAAGTGAAAGCCTTGATCTTACAAAAGAAAAAAATTACAAAGTCCTTCCTATGAAAATTAAAATGACTTCTATTAGCCATGCAGCAAGAAGTGGTCAAGAAATTGTACTAGGAAATATTTTATTTCAAAGTGATAAAGATGTTTTAGATAAACGTTCTTTTCCTGAATTAGATAGGCTTGTAAAAATACTACAAGATTATCCAAACTTGAAAATTGAAATTCAAGGTCATACCTCTGCAGCTGTTGGTAGAACAGAAGACTTTAACTTAAAACTAAGTCAAAACAGAGCGAACTCTGTTGCAACATATTTACAATCAAAAGGAATAGAGGAAACTCGTTTACAAATCAAGGGATACGGTTCTTCTGTTCCTTTATTACCGAACACTACAGAAGAAAACAAAGCTAAAAATAGAAGAGTTTCTTTTAAGATTTTAGAAAACTAAAATTATAAATGAAAACTATAATCTATTAAAATAAGTAAGTTAATCATAAAAAGATGAAATATGCTAAAGAAGAAAAATTTTTTAGCATATTCTTTTGTATTCTCTTTCAAAAGTAAGTAAGCTAAATAAAGCATATACAAACAGAACAAAAAAGTAAAGCTAATGTAAAACCAACTCATTTTACTACTTACGAAATAGAAACTTATACAACTTAGAGAATAAAAAATTGTATATATAAAAATAGATTTTGTTGTTGATTCAATTCCACGAATCACAGGCATCATAGGGAAATTTGCTGTGTCATATTGTTCTTTTAAAAAAATTGCTAATGCCCAAAAATGGGGTGGGGTCCAAAGAAAGATAATCAAAAATAAAACCCAAGCCGCAAGAGGTAAGGTTTCTGTAGTTGCCGCATAACCAATCAATGGTCCTACACAACCTGCTACACCACCAATGACAATGTTTTGATCTGTTCTTGGTTTTAACCAAATTGTATAAATGAAAATATAAAACAAAAACCCACTAAAAGCACATAACGCAGAAAGCCAATTCACATAACGTAAAAATATAAGGAAAGACAATAGAATAAGAAAAACTCCTCCAACAAATGCAGAGAAAATGGAAATTTCCCCTTTAGGAAGAGGACGATTTTTAGTTCTTTCCATTTTCGCATCTTTCTCTTTTTCTATAATTTGATTGAATACAAAAGAAGCAGAAGACATGCAAAAAGTCCCAAGCAAAGTCCAAAAGATTAAACTTAAACTAGGGAGTTCATTCGTTCCTAAATACAAGCCGGGAAGAGTTGTCACTAAAACTAAAGTAGTGACCCTTGGTTTAGTGAGTTGAATCCAAATTTTAAAAAATTTCATTTAAGCAAGTTCAATTCCTTCTTCTGTTAAGTGAATTTTAATTTTCTCTAAACCTTTGTTTGCAGAAATCCTATAAAACAAAGATATGTAAATGGTTACAAGCAAAGCAACTCCACCACCTGTATGAAGAGCCGTGATTAAAAGGGGCAATTTCCACAAAACGTTTACAACACCCAAAATAATTTGTAAAATACAAAGATAAAGTGCCAGTTTAGAAAACAATCTAGAACGGCTATCATACCTATTCAAAATAGAAAGAAGATAATTCACAAAGATTAAAAGAAAAATAAAATAACCAGTAAATCGGTGTTCTATTTGAAAGCGAATGGATTCATTTATGAAACTCGGAAACCATTCTCCGTTACAAGTAGGCCAATCTATACAAGCAAGCCCTGCATAATGAGAACTTACCCTTCCTCCTAAATAAAGTTGAAAATAAACTAAAGCAAAAATAACTAAAAGAAAAAAAGACTTTTTAGTAAAAATATCTCCCCAACCAAAGAAACTAGAGTCATCACCCTTAGTTTGTAAAGTAACTTTGGCTTGTAGTGTTATTGTTACAATGATTAATAAAAATAAAACTGCATTCAGCAAGTGCAAATTTACAGTGGTAGGATCAAGTAGTTTAGTGACTGTAAGTGCTCCTAAGAGAATTTGTATGATGATTACTAGAATAGATGAAAAAATTAATTTCCCAAATCTTTCTTTGAGATATTGAGAACGCATTATATAAAAAAACTCATAAACTAAAACTAAACTAATTAAACCCGAATAAATTCTGTGTCCTACCTCCATCCAAATTCGAAATTCAAGTGGTGGAAGAATCTTTCCATAACATAAAGGCCAATCGGGACAAGCAAGACCCGAGTCTGTAGCTCGCACTAAAGGACCAAAAAGTATATTCAAAAAAACTAAAATAGAAAGAGTCAAACTAATTTTATATAATTTTGTAAGACTTTGTTCTTGTTCAAGATTCATTATTCTTTAGCTCCATTTTCTTTTAATAACTTGACAATTTCTGGCCTTCCTATTTTCATAGCAATACTTAAGGCAGATTCCTCCGTGTTTGTCCTTGCATTTATATTTGCTTTTTTATCAATAAAAAGCTTTACAATATCCAATCTTGCATTGGCTACGGCATGCATGAGAGCCGTTTTGCCTTCTTTGTCTTTTGCATTGATAAGAATTTCTTTTTGACTGATTAAGTATTCACAAACTTCTAAGTAACCCAAAGAAGCCGCATACATTAAGGCAGTTTTTCCATTTTCTTTATTTTTTTGATTAATGTTTGCCCCTGCTTCAACTAGCATCTTCACAATTTCCAAATTATTGTCCATACTTGCAATCATAAGAGGGGTCATTGCTTTAGAATTTACAAAGTCTAATTTTGTTTTAGGTTTTAAAAGTTTTTTTAAGCTAACAATATCTCCATCTCGTACAGCTTCTAAAATTTCTTGTTCGTTGGATTCAATAGCTTGGACCGAAAAAGATAAAATAAAAAAAGCAATAAGCAAAAATATTTTCTTTGTCATGTTCCCTTGTAACTCCTAATTTCTAAGTTATTTTTTATTTTGAGTTGGTTTGAGAAATCAATTTTCTAATTTTTCTAAAGAAAATTTATACTAATCAGTAATGTAATGCCTTTGTTTTATAACTGAACCTTGTTCTAAATTTTCTACTAAAATATAATTTCGTATTTCTGATTTCATTTCTTCTACATGGGAGATGAGTCCTACAATTCTATTTTCTTTACGAAGGGATTTTAGGGTCTCAAAGACAATTTGTAAAGATTCCTTATCTAAGGAACCAAAGCCTTCATCTAAAAAAAAGAAACTTTCTTGAATTCCTGCACTCTTTTGAATTCTATCAGATAAAGCAAGTGCCATTGCTAAAGAAGCTTGAAACATTTGGCCACCTGACAAAGTTTTAATATGTCTAAGATTTCCATTGTTTATATAATCACGAACTTGAATTTCCCCATTTTCATTGAGCTCTAATCTCAATCTATTTTTTGTAAAAACAAAAAATCTTTCATTTGCAGATTCACACAAATCTTCTAAAAAAATTCTGGAAATATAATTTACAAAGCCCTGTCCTCTAAAAAGGCTTTGCAATGTGTTGATTCTGTCTAATTTATTTTGTAAAAAATTTTTTATTTCTTCCAATTCTTTTTTTCTGGAAATTAAATCTCTCAATCTTTCTAAGTTCGTATGAAGTTTTCCGCTTTGTTCTAAGTCTTGCGTTAAGGTTTGCGAAACCTGTTCCAATTCTAATTTTATATTTGGTAAATTAGAAAGCTCATTAGGGATACTAGAAATTTCTTCTTTTTCATGTTTTATAATAGATTGGAGTGATTCAATTTCTCTAAAGTAATTTTGAATTTTTTCTCTCAAAGAGGATGAATTTAAATTTTTTTGAGATAACTCATTTAACTTTTCAAAAGAAAACTCAGGATACTTCAAAAACAATTTTTCCAACTCTGACTTTAAACGTTGAGCGACAGATTTTGAATCCTCTGTTTCTTTGGATCTCTCAATTATAAAATTTTCAAGAGTAGATAAATCTTTTTCAAATTGATTTTTCCGCTCTAAAGCCTCTTGAAACTCTATGGGAATTTTCTCTAAAATAGAGGTTTGGAGTTGGATTCTTTCTGTAATTCTTTCAAGAGGAAATTTTCCTCCTTTGTCAAAAACTTCTTGAGAAATACTTTCTCTTAAACTTTGAATTTTTCCTAACAAAACAGAATATTGAGAATTGAGTTCAAAATAAATTTTCTGAATTTCCTGTAATTTTAGTTCGTGTTGTTTAATTTCTCGTTCTTGATTTTCTAATTCTATTTGCAATTTTTTAAGTTGGACTTTTGAATTTTGAAGTGAGTTTAATTTTGTTTCAATTGATTCTAATTCTTGTTTTTCTGTTTCCGTTAGTAAATTTCTTTTTAATTCTTTGAGCCGCAAGTTTAGATCATCAATCCTAGAATTGTAGTTTTTATTTTCTACTTCGTATTCACGTTGGATAAGTTGAATTTGTTCATAGATAGATTTTAAGTTTTCAATTTGAGTTTTTAACTGTATTAAATCATTTTGATTTTGTAAATTTTTTTCAATATATGATTTGGATTGAATGATTTCTCCACATAAAGGACAAATATCTCCAATTTCTAAGTCTTTTGATAAAGATTGTATAGAAAATAATATTTGTGATTTTTCTAACTTTTTTTCCAAATTTAAAATTTCTTCTTTTATTTGTTCAATAATAGTAAGTGAAAGGACGTTATGTGCTAAGTTTGGATGTAAACTTTTTGTTTTTTTTTCTAATTTAGTTTTAGTAAGTTGAAAGTCTTTTGTATAATTTTCAATTTCAAGTCTTAGTTTCTCATAATTTTGAGAATTTGTAAATTTTTCAGAAAGTAGCATTTTCTTAGAGAGAAGGTCGGTAAGTTGATTTTGTTGTTCAAGAAGTTGAGATAATATTTTTGTTTTGTTTTCTAATTCTTTTTTTAAGGTTTCAAATTTTTTCTCTAAACTTTCTAACTGTAATTTTATGTTTTGTAACTTTTTTTCTTTTTTGTCTAAATCATTTTTATAAGCTATGTAATCTTTTAAGGCAAGCCACTCTTCCCTTCTTTTTGAATAGTGATCTCTCTTCTGCATTCGTTTTTCTTTCTTTTCAAATTCAGATCTAATTTTAGATTGCTGTTTTTTTAGTTCTTTCAATTTTCTTTCTAGCTCTTGAATTATTTGAATGAGTTCAAAAATTCTATTTTGATATGATTTGTAATTTAAATACGTTTCAA
>CALDSP010000114.1 GCA_937924465.1 uncultured Leptospiraceae bacterium | reverse complement strand
CCAAAGAACGATTTTCTTCAAGATATACATATGGAAAAAGGTTGTCTTCTTCTTTGGATTCAAAATCTAAACTAAGTTGCAGGAAAGTTTCCAATTAAACTCCTCTTTTATTTCCCCATAAAATTTTATGAATTTGTAAAGAAAGTCTAGAATTGGAAAGTTTTGCTTCCTTTATCCACTCCGCAAGTTCAGTGGGATTTTGTTCCCCATAAACAGGTGAAAAAAGCAAAATATTAGAAAAGAGCTGAAATTCATTCACAATTTCTATAGCTCTTTGAAAATCTGTTTTTGTTCGAATGACAAATTTAACCTCATCTAAAGGATGTTTTCTATCTCTTAAAAAATAAAAATTTTCTTTTAACATAAAATCTTCCATTCCAGAACCGGGTAACTTATAATCTAAGGTAAATACAGCATGTGGAAAACCCTGAATGTTTTCTTTTCCATTAGTTTCAATTCTCGTATAAGAATAATCTTGATTATGTCTCTTTTTCCAAAAATACTCTGTGATTGCAAGACAAATTTTTCTTTTTTCCTCTCCCTCTAAAGGTTCTCCCCCTGTAAGAAGAATTTGGGAAACTGTAGAAAAATTTTCAATTCTTGATATAATTTCCTCAAAGCTCAAAAGCTCCCCTTTATGAAAAGAGAGAGCATACCCTGTATCACACCAAAGTTTGGAATTTGTAGTCACTCCACACCGCAAAGAACATCCAGAAAAACGAACAAATACAGTAGGAACACCCACACTCATACCTTCACCAGAGATAGAGTAAAAAATTTCAGAAACACGAGCCTTCATTTACTTACCATTTTACTTTAGAATTTGGAAAAAATAATCCTTTTCAAAACTAATTTTGATTCTTGAAAAAAATTGCACCAATTAAAAAATATTTCAGAAAAGTCCACTTTTTCTGCAAAAAAAAGTGTTTCAGTTGTTAATCAAGAGAGACTCTAGACTAAAATTTCGTAGGAGTGAAAAAGATGAAAAGGTTTTTTATTATAATTTTACTATTAGCACTCTTTGCTTGCAAGAAAAAAGCCAACACAGGCGCTTTTTTGTTTGGATTTTTAGGAATTTTATCCCAAGAACCTCCTGTGGAGGTAACCATTGGTGGAACAGTAGTAGGTTTAAAAGGAAAAGGACTCGTTTTACAAAATAATGGGGGGGATGATTTACCAATTACGGGAGATGGAACCTTTCAGTTTCCTAAAGTCATTTTAGAAGGTACATCTTATAATGTAACTGTAAAAACTCAACCTACAGAACCATCTCAAACTTGCGTTGTAGCAGGTGGAATTGGACAAGTTTTGAAAGAACCCATTACAACAGTTACAGTAAACTGTACAACAAATAAGTATACTTTAGGGGGAACTGTCTCTGGACTGGCAAGCACAGGACTTCAATTGCAAAATGGAAATCAAACTATTTCCATTGCCTCCAATGGCACTTTTGCTTTTCCAGAGCTTTTAGAATCGGGACAGCCCTACAACGTAGTAATGAATCCTGCTAATGGAATTATAGGGGGAACTAATCAACCTCTTCAAAATTGTACTCTCACAAATGGTGGCGGAGTAGTGGGAGATTCTGCCGTAAACAACATACAAGTCGTTTGCGTAACACAAAACGTAGAACTTACTATCAATGCAAATGGAATTACAAATGGCACTTTAAAACTAAAATACAACCATAGTCAAAGTATAAATCTAACCCACACAACGCCTAGCCATACTCTCTCCGTTCCTAGTGGTAGCTCTTTTACTATTACCATTGAAGAACAACCCAAGCTACCCGATAGTCCACAACCAGAAGTTTGTACTATTGGAAGTAATTCAGGAGTCATTTTTGCAAATCACACAGTAAATATAAACTGCACAGATGCCACAACTATTATTGCAAATGTTTCTGGACTTTCTGGTTCAGGTTTAATTCTACAAAACAACAATGCAGACAATTTAACAGTAGGGGCAAATGGAAACCATTATTTTGCAAACCCCATGACAGGGGGAACTTACAACGTCACTGTTGCAAGTCAGCCTACAAATCCATGGCAAACTTGTACTGTAACAAGTGGAACGGGAACAGCGACTGGTGCTTCTCAAACTGCAAATGTAAATTGCACCACAAATACATATAAAGTAGGAGGAAGTTTAATTGGCCTTGCTCCAAGTAACTCTATCACAATTCAATTAGATGGAATAGACGATGGTGTAGGCACTCGCACAGGAGCAAGTGCAAATGGAAATTTTCTATTCAATACAGCTAAGACAAGTGGGACAAATGCTACTATCCAAATTGCGGCAGGTGCTACATTAAACAATCCAAATCAAATCTGTCGCATGACGTATAATGGAACTACAGTACAAATGTCTTATGCTAATACATCTAGCCCTGTTAGTCTTACAATTCCTATTCAAGGTTCCGATATTTCAGACATTGTCATAAACTGCTCTACTCTATACACAGTTTCTGGAACTATTACAGGGCTCGATACTAACTCTCAAGGTCTCACTCTTGCTTTAAATGGTGCTGTATTTACTACAGTTTCCGGAGGAGATACAAGTTTTACTTTTCCTGCACCTAACGGCCTTTTAGCAACTGGAGAAACTTATAATGTCACAGTACATTCTCAACCTACACCCGGAACAGGAGGAAAATGGCAAGAATGCAATGTTTCTTTAGGTAGTGGAACAATTGCCTCTTCTGACGTGAACAACGTAACAGTTGTTTGCACCACAGCTACTTATACAATAGGAGGAACAATCGTTGGACTTACAGGAAATGGTTTAGTCATACGTCATGTGAGTACAGACAACATCCCTACAATCGATGAAACTATGGCAATCACAGCTGACTCTACAAGTTTTACCTTTCCTACTCCACAACAAAGTGGAACAAATTATACAATCACAATTGATCAACCCGCTGTAGGACAGGTTTGTAGAGTTTTAAATCCTACTGGAACAGTGCTTGGTGGAGCAAAATCCACAATTTATGATAACAATGGAAACCCTATTTACAGTGGAACAATGCCTAATCCTAACATTACTTCTATTATTATTAACTGTGAAGAAGGATATATGATAAGTGGAACTGTTTCCAATTATACTGGAAATGGACTTAGACTTCGAAAATTATACATGACAGGTGGATCACCTCCTGCCGTCACAGATGAAAGTATTTGGATAAACAATAACGGAACCTTTGCTTTTCCAAATCTTGGAACAACAGGACAACAATACCAAATCCAAATTCAAAATGAACCATGGGGACCATCGCAAGACTGTTCTATTAAAGATACAGATGAAACAACAAATGGACTCAACCAAGTCAACACCACCATTGCAACAAGCGATGTTACGGACATTACGGTCAATTGTGTTACAGAAACATATCCTTTCTTAGTAGTAAATATTGTAAACTATCTCGCTCCCATTGCAACAGGTCTTGCCATCAAAAATAATGCAAGTGGTGTTACAGCTACAGTCAATTTAGGAGATACTACAAAAAATTTAGATGCAAACATAGAAAGTGGAACCACTTATGAAATTGTAGTAAGTACACAACCTGCAAACCATACTTGTCTTGTGTTTAATGGGGAAGGTCGAATTTGGGGAAGTGGAGTGACTAACGTATATGTCAATTGCGAACCTAAATACGATGAAATAGTAACTTATGAATGGAGTCGAAGAGGTTACTATCGTTTAGGAAATGCAAGCTCTCCTTTTACGGACTCTATTGGTGTGGCTGCCAATGCAAGTGAATCTACAAGTGGGGCAATTAAGTATGCAAGCCTTGGACTGATTTCTGGAGATAGCAATGGCTCTGCTTTCTTTACTGGCACAGGTTATGCAGAAGTAGCAACTACAACTAAGTATGACTTTGACAATCACTTTTCTTTGGAAGCTTGGATTGTGCCTTATTCTTCCAATGGAGTGATTCTAAGTAAAGGAAATTCTTATAGTTTAGCTTTGCAAAGTGGAAAAATTCATTTCTGTGCTGCAGGAGAGTGCTTTTTATCTACTGCGACACTTAGCATTGGTAAACCCCATCATGTTGTCGTTACGCGCTATAAAGGAAATAATGGAGCAAGAATTTTTCTAAATGGAATACAAGATTCTACTCACAATACAAGTGCCGATGTCACAGTAAGTACAGCTAACTTGCGAATTGGAGCAGACTCAAGTGGAGGAAATAACTTTTTGGGTGTCATTGATGATGTTTCCCTATATAGATACAACATGAACAACCAAACAGTTCGCTTGCATTATCGCTATGGAGTAAGACTTACAGCAGAGTATAATTTCGCAGGAGTGCTTACAGATTCAAGCACATACGATAATACTCTAAGTCCTTACAATGCACCCTCTACAACTACTGACGAAAATGGCTTAGCAAATGGAGCCTATAGTTTTAATGGTATAAATCAAGGTATGTCTATTTCAAGTGGAATTTCTACCCCCATTACACAAAACTTTTTAAATAAAAAGCTTACTTTTTCAGCTTGGGTTAAACCTTCCAATCTCGGTGCAAATCAAGTAATTTTTCAATCAGGAAATTTGACTACAGGTTATGGGATTCGCCTGAATAATTTAGGGCGACTGGAAGCTTTCAGTGGATCTGACATTGCTAGCGGTGACAGCGCACTTAGCACAGGAAAATGGTTTCATATAGCCGCAGTTCGCACAGCTAGTGATACCTGGGAACTTTATGTAAATGGAAAAACAGAGACTGTAACTAATGCAACCGCCTCTGTTACACCACCCGGCACTGGTTCTACCTTTACAGTAGCAGGCAACTCTAATTGGACCGGCGGCATGTATTATGGAGCCATCTCAAGAATTAAACTTTATCATGCCGCACTTACTCCCGAGCAAGTGCGTAATTTAGCTATTCAGATTCCAGAGGGATTAGTAGCTTACTATCCTTTGAATACAGGTTCAGCAGAAGATACGGGATACATTCGCAACAATGGAACATATTCTAATTTTGGAAGTGATAGATTTAGCATTATAAATTCTTCTGCAACCTTCAATGGAACAAGTCAAAACTTCACAGTTTCTAATCCAATTGCTTTTGTAAACGGAAGTAGTGAACCTAGGACGTTATGTGCTTGGGTAAATTGGAATAGCCTACCTGCAACAAATCAAACTCAAACTATCTTCCAATACACAAATACAGTGGGACTAAGTGTACAAGAAAACTCTGGAAATCAAATATTGCATGTTGAAGGATTTAGTGCCAATCTTCCGTCCATTTCCCCATCACAGTGGTATCATATTTGTGCTGTATCCAATGGTACAAGTTACACACTGTATCATAATGGCTCACCTTTAACTAATACAACTACAGGCTATACCGCAATTGGAAGTATTACAAGTTTGAAAGTGGGTTCTAATTTATCTAATGCCAATTACTTCGATGGAAGTATAGATGATATAAGAATTTACAGAAGAGCTTTAACAGCTACGGAAATCTCTACATTAGCTGGAAACTAAATTTTGGAAATAAGCCTGCGTGAAACAAAATTCATGCAGGTTTCTTTAAAGAAACTTATCACAACTAAAATAAACTCTGACTTAAGGGATGAAATATCATAACGGCAATATAAGTAAAGTTATAAAATTTTTATTTTAGATTTTGAAAATTCATAAAAAAAGAGTGGTTAGAAAAGTAAGCATAAATAATTTGGCAATCAAGGTATTTACCCAAAAATCAATTTTTTACTTCCTAGAATCGAGGAAAATATGAGTACAGCTACAGCTACCGTTTATAGTGATAAATTATTAAGAACTAGAAATATTGGAATTTCCGCACATATTGACTCAGGTAAAACTACTCTTACAGAACGTATTCTTTTTTATACTAATAGAATTCATGCCATCCATGAAGTTCGAGGAAAGGATGGGGTTGGTGCTAAAATGGATAGCATGGATCTTGAAAGAGAAAAAGGAATTACAATTCAATCTGCAGCAACTTACTGCAACTGGAAAAACAAACAAAATGGCATTGATTATACTATCAACATTATTGACACACCAGGCCACGTTGATTTCACTATTGAAGTAGAACGCTCTCTTAGAGTTTTAGATGGAGCTATTTTAGTCCTTTGTGGAGTGGCAGGAGTTCAATCCCAATCTATCACTGTGGATCGCCAAATGAGACGTTACAGTGTCCCTCGTCTTGCTTTTATAAACAAATTAGATAGAGCCGGTGCTAACCCTTGGCGTGTTATAGAACAGCTTCGAGACAAACTCAAACACAATGCAGTTGCAGTGCAAATTCCAATTGGTCTAGAAAATGATCATAAGGGTGTTGTAGATTTAATTACTATGAAAGCTTATTATTTCGAAGGACCCAATGGAATAGAAGTTGTAGAGAAAGAAATTCCAGAAGATTTACTTGAACTTGCCCATAAAAAAAGAGAAGAAATGCTAGATGCTGCCTCTCTTTGTAGCGATGAACTTACAGAAGCCATGCTAGAAGGAGAACCTCCTCTAGAACTAATTTATGATGCCATCCGTAAGGGAACGCTACAACTCAAACTCACTCCCGTATTTATGGGTTCAGCTTATAAAAATAAAGGAGTTCAAAAATTGCTAGATGGAGTGACTTACTTTTTAGCAAGTCCCAAAGATGTCACCAATGAAGCACTCGATCTAAACAACAACGAAGCCAAAGTTGTTTTAGAGTCCGATCCTAACAAACCTCTCGTTTGTCTTGCTTTTAAATTAGAAGATGGTCGTTACGGACAGTTGACTTATACTCGCATTTATCAAGGAAAGCTTGCCAAGGGTATGACTATTTACAATAGTTCTACAGGTAAAAAGCACAACGTTGGGCGCTTAGTTCGAATGCATGCCGATGAGATGGAAGAAATTTCTAGTGCAGAAGCTGGAGACATTGTAGCATTATTTGGGATTGACTGTGCTTCTGGAGATACTTTTACAGATGGAACAGTAAAATATTCTATGACTTCAATGTATATTCCAGAACCTGTGGTTTCTTTAACCATAGAAGCCAAAGAGTCCAAACATCTTCCCAACCTAGCAAAAGCATTGAACCGATTTACAAAAGAAGATCCAACTTTTCGAACAGAGATAGACAAGGAATCAGGACAAACCATTATCAAAGGAATGGGAGAGCTTCATCTTGAAATCTACATTGAAAGAATGCGAAGAGAGTACAATGTAGAACTAGTAACAGGAGCTCCTCAAGTTGCCTATCGTGAAACCATTACAACACGTGGTGACTTTGATTATACTCACAAAAAACAAACAGGAGGCCAGGGTCAGTTTGGGCGTGTGGCAGGTTACATGGAACCAATTCCTCTAGAAGAACACAAAGACTATGAGTTTGTAGACAATATTGTAGGGGGTGCAATTCCTCGTGAATACATTGGTTCTTGTGACAAGGGATTTCGTTCTTGTTTAGAAAGAGGTGCTTTAATTGGATTTCCTATTATTGGAGTGCGTTGTGTAATTAACGATGGAGCTTATCATGATGTAGACTCATCTGATTTAGCTTTTCAACTTGCCGCACGTTACGCTTTTCGACAAGGTTTCTTAAAAGCAAATCCAATTATTTTAGAACCAATCATGAAAGTAGATGTAGAAGGACCCACTGAATTTCAAGGAGCCATTCTTGGAACCCTGAACCAAAGAAGGGGTATGATCTTAAATACTACCGAATATGAATCCTACTGCAAAGTAGAAGCAGAAGTTCCTTTAGCAGAAATGTTTGGCTACGCAACCGTTTTGCGTTCAGCAACTCAAGGAAAGGCAGAATTTTCTATGGAGTTTTCAAGATACCTCCCAGTACCAAAACAAATCTCTGATGAACTCATGAAAAAATACAAAGTCAAACAAGAAGAGGACTAAACTTCTCATTTCTATACGCGTTGAAAATTATTTTCAACGCAAAATTCCTCTCACTGTCGCTCTAATCCTAAAATATTTCTAATTTGCTTAAGCTTCGTTTGTGCAAGTTCTTTGGCTTTTCGACTCCCTTCTTGTAAGATTTTTTCAACATAATCTAAATTATTTAGATACTCATTGCGTTTCTCTCGATAAGGAGCAAAGTAATCCATAATTTTTTGAAAAAGTTCTTTTTTCAGGTCTCCATATCCTAATCCGGGTTTTAAAAACCTTTCACGTAACGTCCTTCGTTCTGATTCATCCAAAAAAAGAGAATAAATAGAGAAAATAATACTAGAGTCGGGATCTTTTATATCATTCACACCAGCAGAATCAGTCACAATAGACATGACAGCTTTTTTGATTTTTTTTTCGTCATCAAATAAATTGATTGTATTGTTATAAGACTTAGACATTTTCTGTCCATCTATTCCTAATACAACAGCAGTATCTTCATCAATCTCTGGCTCTGGGATTTTAAAAACTTCCCCAAACTTTCGATTGAAAGTTTCTGCAATATCTCTTGCAAATTCTAAATGTTGTTTTTGATCTTTTCCAACGGGAACTACATCAGTATCAAAAGTTAAAATATCTGCCGCCATGAGTACAGGGTAAATAAACAAACCCACACTTGGATGAATACCTTTTTCAACTTTATCTTTATAGGAGTGTGCACGTATGAGATGATCATGAGTGATTGCCATACTCAAATACCAAGTAATCTCTGTAACCTCTGGAACATCGGACTGTATCCAAAATGTGCATCTTTTAGGTTCAAGCCCTAAAGCCAAAAAATCACAAACAGCAGAATATGTATTTTCTAGAAGAGTATTTTTGTCTTGAAATGTGGTAATAGAGTGAAGATTAGCAATAAATAAATAAAAATCATAATTGTATTGGTACTCCAAAACCTTCTTCATGACTCCAAAGTAATTTCCTAAATGTAATTTCCCTGAAGGTTGGAGTCCAGTCAAAAACCGCTTCAATTATTAGCTCCATCTACATATGGTTTTCCTGCAAGTCTCTCATACTCTGTATACAACTTTTTGAGTTCAGAATCATATTTATTATGACTTCCAATAATTTCTACAATTGTCTTATCTCGAAATAAATAAGCATAATTAAACAACATAGTAGTGAGTTCTAATAAGAGTTCTTTAATAGACATTCCATTCACTCGATTTTGAGTAATAATTTTATAATCTGCATGAGGAATAAATCTTTGCATGATTTTTATATCTTCAATGGGCTTATCTTTCGAAAGAAGAACCTTTTCATGAATATTTCCAGACTTTTCAGCATCTCTAGCTAATTTATCATTATCAATGATGATTGTAAGTTTTTTTGCAAACTTACACATAAAATCGGCAGCATCTTGAATAAGTTTCATTAGTTGAGTTTCTACTTGATCGCTTGTGCCTTTAGAAAGATCATCATAAAATTTTTGAAAGTTATAATTAAAGTTCTGAAATTTTCTATTAAACATATCCAAATTTCGAATAATTAAAGTAATTTTCTCAATTTCTGGTAAAAACAATCCGGTTTGAAATACAAGAATATCTTTAGGTCCGTTTGCATCTACTTTAATGTACCCTTCAAACATAGGAAGATATAGAGTTTGAATATCTCTGCATAAGGTCTGTAAAAGTTTAGGAGGAGAATTCCGAATATTTGAACGAAGAGTATCGTGTTGATGGGGAGTATCTGCATAATAATAAGAAACAAATTCATCTACAACCATATCCACAATACTTAGATCAATTTCTCCATTAGAATTAGTTTTAAAGTAATTTTTACGGATAGAATCTAATTCAAAAACAATTGATTTTTTAGCTTGAATATCATTGCTTACTTTTGCCACAGCTACCTCGATATATTTTAAAACATCAGGAGGAGCATTATACTTTGTTGAATCAATAGTTCCTGCATTCATGGATTTTTCAATTTCTTCCCACGATGGAATTTTTTTATGCATTACGACATAAAAAGCAGTAATTGCATCTTTTAACGTTGGGCGACGAGTTTCCAAAGTTAAAGTATAACTTAAACCTTTCATTATTAAGTCTAATTTTGGAGCAAGTTTAGGTTCCATTTTAATGAGAGCAGGAACTTTTTCTAAAACTACTTCTTTGGTATCTGAACGATTCAACATACGAATGTAATAAAGAATCATTTTTGTGGAACGCCCTAAAAAAACCTCAGGTGAGATTTCATCTCGAAATAAAGAATCTAAAGAAATAAAAGCATTAAAAAATCTACCATAGTTTACAATAATGTTATATTCAAGGGGATTCCAAATTTTCCAACCAACCTGTTCAGAATATTTTAGAGCTTGAGCGGTTGCTATGATTTCTTCTTCTTTTAAAAATTTAAATATTTTCTCCACGTTAGGTGAAATAGTGGGTCTTCTTCCTAAAAGTCCTAGCTCAATTGCTTTGGTCTCTTTTGCAAATTTAGCTATATCACTTCCACCTCCAAAGATTCGTTCAAAAAAACCAATCTCAGTTTCTTTTTCTTTTGACTTGTGAATGGGATGATTGACCTTTTTATGAACTTGAGTTGTTTCTTTGGTATCTTTTTCTTCTCTATCTACTGTCTTAGTTCTCATAGTTTGAGAAGGATTTTTTTTATCCTCTTCATTTCCTTGTTTTAGTTTGTTTCTTTCATTTTTTTCATATTGTTCATCTAATTTTTTGATAAGATCAATTCGAATAAATACATCATTTGAGCGTGTAATAATTTCATCTACTTTTGCTTGATGCTCTGGGCTCCTGGGTTTTCTATAAAGTGCAGCGAAAATTTTATGAGCTTCTGTTCTTGTAGTATTCTCGTTCAAGTTATTCCCTCTGATTTAATGGATTTTCTACAATTTGAGCATTAGAAGGTGGATGGTAGTTAAATAAACTAGCTGGAAGTCCAATATTGGTTTGCATATTACTCAAAGAAATTTCTATTGTTTGATTGCTTCCTCTTGGCTTCATACGAATAGACTTCAGTAAATAGTTTGGTGTCATTTGAATTAAGATTTCTTCATAACCTTTGGTTTCGGAAGTTAGTTTGAGACTAGTTCCACTCACAGAAATAGATTCATAACCATTTAGTAAACCGTATAGCCCACTAGTTTCACCCGATAGGTCTTGTTTTCCGGCAATAGCTTTAGCTGGATTATAAAACCAAAGATGGCGACCATTAGCAGAAATTACCCGTCCATCGGAAAATTTTACATAAAGACTACTGGGCTTTTTATAAGACATAACCCCAGTTGTACCATTTATAGTAATGTTTGCCCGAATGCTTTCTAGACTATTCATAGAAGTTAAAAAGTTAGATAGTACTTCTCCTCCACCTTGAGAAAAGATAGGAAAAAAGGGAAAAAGAATCAAGAAAAAAATTGATTTGAAAAGAAAAAGGCTTGTGTATCCTTTTTGAAATGGAAAAAAATTTCTTTTCTTCGCAACCATATCTTTAGAGTTTAACGTTTTACTGTACTGCAAAAATTTATTTTAATTTTATTTCTTACTCTATTTTTTAAAAACACTTATTTTTTCAACTAATAATAAAATCCATTTTTTAAGCAAACCTCCGAGTACCAATAAGCACTTTTTTTAGGAATTCTTTTGTAATTTTCTTTCCTGTTGACATAAACAAGACCAAAAGTTTTTTCATATCCATAAGCCCATTCAAAATTATCCAGAAAAGACCAAACAAAATAACCTTGTACGTTGACACCTTCATGAATGGCATGGCTTACTTCTGAAAGATAGGCTTTTAAAAATTGAATTCGGTTTTCATCTAAAACCTCTCCTTGATCGTTTATGCTTTCCCAAAATGCAACTCCATTTTCAGTAATATAAATATTTGGATTTCCATACTTTTCTTTTACATATTTTAAAATTTCATAAATTCCTCTAGGATACACTTCCCAATCCATACTAGTAAACTGTACATGCGGATAGTCTGGCTTAATAGGTCGAAATGTATACAAAGGAAAAGGAAGATAGGTTACAATAGTTCTTGTATAATTGTTGATTCCTAAAAAATCAATTTTTTGAGAGATTATTTTTAAATCCTCTAAAACAGGACTTTTTTTATTTTGAGAAAAAACTTGTTTCTCAATTTCTTTAGGATATTGACCATAAAATATAGGTTCCAACCACAAATCATTATTGAGTGCGTTAGCACGAATGGTAGCTTTATCAAACTTATTTAGAGATTTGGAATGAATAGGAGATAAGGCATTTGTAATTCCTACTTGTAAATGAGAAGAAATCGCTCGAACTCTTTCCACTGCATACCCATGAGCTAAAAGCAAATGATGAGCCACTTTTAAACTTTGAAAAGGAGCAATTTTTCCCGGAGCAAGCATACCAAGTACGTAACCCCCAACTGTAACGACCCAGGGTTCATTGAGAGTAATCCAATATTTTACTCTATCTTGAAATGTAGTAACTACAATTTCAGAATAGTCTGCAAAATATCTGGCTGTGTCTCTAGATAGCCAACCTCCATTTTTTTCTAAAGCTAATGGTAAATCCCAATGATACAAAGTTACAAAAGGGACAATGTTTCTTTCTAAAAGTCCATCAATCAATTTTTTATAAAAATCTAAACCTTTTTGGTTTACTCTCCCCTTTCCTTCGGGAAAAATTCGAGTCCAAGAAATAGAAAATCGATAAGCAGGATAATGAAGAGATTTCATTAAATCTAAATCTTCTAAATACTTATAATAATGATTGCACGCAACGTCCCCAGTATCCTTGTTTTTGATTTTTCCTTTTCTTTTACAAAAATCATCCCATATAGATTCTCCTTTTCCATCTACGTTATGTGCACCTTCTATTTGATAAGCTGCTGTTGCTGTTCCCCATAAAAAATCTTTTGGAAAATCAATCCATCCTCTTATTTCCATCCATCCTCCCTTAAACGTTTTTCCCACAGTAAAGCCATTAGTCTTTGTCCTTTCTCATTCAAATGTAAATAATCTTGCATGAGTAAATCCCATCTTTTTTCAAAGTGGGAACGAACCTCTGGACCTTGTCTTGTATTTTTTGTATTCAAACGCAATTCCTCTAAGGCTTCATACATTTTTTTACTCATCACATGGGGCACTGGATAGTTTCCTACGTAAATAGGAATGTTAGGAAGTTCTTCTTGAAGTTCTTGTACTAAAGCTAAAATTTCATTTGTGATTTCTTGTGGTTTGGCTTTTTGTTTTAATACATGTTCGATAAATAAAATATTATTTCCTCCAATAAGAAGGATCACTCCATCTATAAAGCTTTTATTTTGTGTGACTACCTTTTCAAATAAAATTCCACCTCGCCGCCAATGATAAGTATTGGATCCATTGATAGCCGCATTTAAAAAAAATGTTTCTTCGAAACTTTGATTCAATAAAGAGGGATAGGTTTTTTCACGTCCTAGACTTGCTCCAGCACTTATGGAATCTCCAATCACTAAAATAATTTTTTGATTGAATGGCTTACAAAGAACTTTTACATCTAAAAACGGAGCAGGATAAATTCCTTTTGTATCCCAAGGAATATCTTGATAAAAGACTTTGACTGTTTCACAATTTTCTTCTAATGGAGGAACAGGAAAATAAAGTAAATGTTTATCCCTCTCTCGAACATATTTTTCTAATTCTAAAAATATGTAAGTATAAATAATTTTTTTTTGAATTTGGCTTGATTTTCCTTCTAGCGAAAGGAACCATCCAAATAAACAAACTAGAAATATGCTTACAGAAAATAAATGCTTGTTCCTCTTCATTTTCAAGTCATGAATTCTCATTTTCAAAAATAAGTCAAAATAAAAATTGGATTTGTAATGTCTTTCAAATTAGCCTTCTGTTTGTTGATTGTTTTTACTTCTATTTCTATAATGCATGCAGATAGCTTAAAAGAAGGAAAAAAAGCTTATGCAGCTCGTCAGTATCAAAAAGCTATTAAACTCTTTTTAGAACATGCAAAAAAAAAACCAAATGATGGAGAACCATACATGTACATTGGTTACATTTTGGAATCTCAAAAAGAATATGAGGCTTCTATTGCTTACTTTAGTAAGGCAGTTGATTTACAGTTAAACAATAAACAAAAGCTCACTTGTTTACTTAAGATTATTATTTATTATAATTATCACCA
>CALDSP010000113.1 GCA_937924465.1 uncultured Leptospiraceae bacterium | reverse complement strand
TTGTAAAATTAACAATAAATAAGTAATATGAATTTGGACAAGACTGCATTGTCTTAACTTGGGTTTTAGTAATCTTTTTTAGTTTTTTAACTAAATTTTGTTTTGAAGCCTCTGACATCTTCCCCCCTTCAAAGACAACTTCATGAACACAAGAATTATGAGTATACGAATAAGAATCTGAATTACTGAGCAAGAAAGGAGAATCATAAAGTTCATCAAAATTTTTTGCATAGTATAAATTTTCCTTTTTTGGCAAGGGAGTATATACCTTAGAAAAGTAACCACACAATTCAAATTCTACAGTTACGGGACTGTTAAAGTATTCTTTAGAATAGAAAAACAAAGCAGGAGGACTTATAAAACCAAATTCTGGACTTAAATAATTTGTTCTTGTACTATTTTCAAAGGCATATACGAAGTACTCCACTATAAAAGAATTTTTTTCAGAAGATATTTCCCAAGAGTCTAAATCCACTTGTTCAATAAAAATTTTTTTCCGATTTGCAAAAGCTTTGATTCCAAAAACATGCCTAGAAAAATTGCGGATTTTGTAAGAGCCCGGGACCCAATTGGGAAGAAAAAGCCTTAGTTTTTTTTCTTGCTTTTGGATGTATAATTGAACTTTATAATAATGGAGATTGGCTTGAGCAACTGAAACATGAAAATGAAAGCTAGGATTTTTAGAAACTGCCATAAATTTCTAAAAATATTTTAGAAAGATTTATGGCAACTTGAAAGTAAATTCCAGAACGAGTCTGGAATTTTTTTTACTTATATTTTTTTTACTTGAGCAGCCGCAGGGCCTTTCTTGCCATTGACAATACTAAACTCTACTCTCTGCCCATCTTTGAGTTGTTTAAAACCATCAGAAAGAATTTCTGAATAGTGTACGAAAATATCATCCCCCGAGTCCGTAGAGATGAAGCCATAACCCTTTGTTTTGTTGAACCATTTTACTGTTCCTTGCGCCATAAATGCTCCTTCTACTTGCATTGATTTAGCTGGAATTGTGTAGGGTTTAAAGATTGGACCTGGTGGGACATCTAAAAACTAAAACTACTTCACTGCTAAATACAGAATGCTAATTTATGTCAAGATAAATTTAAACTGAGTTTTTGTAAAGTTTTAAATTTAGACATATGCAAAAGAGTTCTCTAGATTTCAATGAGGGTCCCTATTCCTTCTTTTGTAAACAATTCCAAAAGTAAAGAATGTTGCACACGTCCATCAATGATATGAGCTTTTTGGACTCCTAGTTTTAAAGCATCTAAACAACACTGCACCTTTGGAATCATTCCACCGCTTATTTTTCCATTTTTAATATTTTCTTGAATGCTTGTCTCTCTCATTTGAGGAACTAATTCTCCATCAATCAAAACTCCTTGTGTATCGGTAAGTAAAATTAATTTTGTAGCTTTCAAAGCACTTGCAATGGCACCTGCCATTGTGTCTGCATTGATATTTAAAGGTTGACCAGTTAGATCTTCTGCAACGGGAGATATAACGGGAATAAATCCATCCGCGCATAACGACTGAATTAAAGTAGTATCCACTTGAGTAATTTTTCCAACTAAACCTAAATCCTCTAAAATAATGTTTCCTCGCTCATCCTCGACTTCTATTTTCGTGATCTCTGCTTTGGTTGTATTTCCATCTCTTCCAGAAATTCCAATTGCCTTCCCTCCTTTGGATTGAATGAGGCTTACAATTTGCTTGTTTACTTTTCCAGAGAGAATCATTTCTACAACTTCCATAGTAGGAGCATCGGTAACCCTATGACCTCGTTTAAATTCTGAAGATAGGTTTAGATTTTTTAACATTTGGTTAATTTCCGGTCCTCCCCCATGTACAATCACAGGATGCATACCTACATATTTGAGCATAACCACATCTACAGCAAAGGAATCTTTTAAATCTGCCTTTGCCATAGCTGCCCCACCATATTTAATGACTATGGTTTTATTGTAGAATTCTCGAATATAAGGAAGTGCTTCTAAAATACTTGTGACTTTTAAAATTGCTTGTTCCATTAATTCAATTTTTTTATTACTTAAGTTTTGAAGCAAGTTGAATGTCTAATAAAGCCTGAAAAAATTTGGTTTGCTTGAATCTGAAATGACTGGATCATGCATAGTAAGTAAAATCCAAGTCTCTTCTAATGAATCAATAAATAGTTTATTTCTAGTGCTAGAGTAAACAACAGAAAGAGGAAGAGTTTTTTTATTCTTACAATCTTCTACAAAATAGCATTCATCTCCGGTGAAAATAAAATGAGAACTTGAAGAATTCACAAAAACTACTAAAGAACCCTTACTATGCCCACCAACCCATTTTAATAAGAAGATTTTATAAACTAAAAGTTCTTCGTTTACTAAAAAAAGTTTTTTTTGTTTTTCTTTTTGAACAAGAAAGTTTTTAAAAGTAACATAATCGGGATTTCTTAAAATCCATTCATATTCTAATTTATGAATGAATAAGTTTGCGTTTGGATATTCTCCAATTCCCCCAATATGATCTAAATGCCAATGTGTAATAAAAATATCTGTAATTGAACTAGGAGAAATTAGGTTAGCTTTTAATATAGAAGTAGGAGGCTCTAAATGAGAAATTCCATAGAGACTAGCATGATTCTTTTTTTCTATTCCTGTATCAATTAATATTTTATGACCTTCTCTATCTTCTAAATAATAAAGTAACCAACTTAATGAAATAAATTTTTTTTTATATTCTTTAGAAACCCTTTCGGAAGGAAATAAACTCTGTCCATATCGAATAACATAAATGGACTCTAGTGTATTTTTACAAAAACTAAAAAAAA
>CALDSP010000112.1 GCA_937924465.1 uncultured Leptospiraceae bacterium | reverse complement strand
TTTTTCTTTAGTTGTTGAAATTTTTCTAGATTTTCTTTAGGAAAAGCCTTATCAATAATTTCTTTTGTAAGGGTACTGTCTTTAGCAAAATAAAATTTTCCATTATACTTCAGAACAATTTCATCCAGCTCTCTTGCAAATTTCCATAAAGATTCTTTGTTTGATTTTGTAACAGGATAGTCCATAGCTAAAGAATATCCATCTAAGGCATGAGTTAAAAGAAAGTTATCGGGTCTGTGTTTTTTAAACACTGAAAGAAAAGAAATATGTCCTTTCTGATGACCAAGCTCAAGAATTTCTTTGTAAGCTGATAAAACATTTTCTTTTGGAATAAAGGCTTGGTATTGAATTAGTGAACCGGGTTTATAAATAAATTTCCAATTTGGTACGTAATCAAGTAAAAAAGCATACTCTGCGTGTCCTTGTAAATAGGAATTTTTTGCAAACTTTCCTGTAAAATATTTCACAGCATTTACAAGACGCATTCCGGGTTTATTGCAAAAAGGGTACATCATAATCCACATCCAAGACTTAGGAATAACTCCAAAAAATCGTGATGGTAAGTGTTGATTTTTTAGTAGAATAGTAGTTTTATAATTGGGGTCCTCTCCTTCTTTTAAGTAATTAGCTTTGTGAATAATTCCTCGTCCTAAGCTTTTTCCTTTTGCAAAGCTATCAATCCAACCAACTAAGTAATCACTAGATTTATAATTTTCTTCAAAATAATTGTACATTTCTTCTAAATTAGAAACCGACTTAGGAGTAACTAAAAGTTTCCCAGAATAAATTTTTTTAAGTTTTAAAGTAATTTCTAAAAAACAACCTAAAACTCCAATTCCCCCAATGGCAGAGTAAAAAATTTCTTGGTTTTGTTCTCTATTGCAAACTAAAATTTCTCCGTTGGGTAGCATAAAAGTGAATTCAATTACATGATCCCCAATAGGACCCATACCAAAATTGTTTTTACCATGAATATTCATAGATAAGGCACCACCTAACGTTGGAAACATAGTCCCGCTTACAATAGGAGGCCAATATCCATATTCAATACAAAACTCCCAAACTTGCTTGATTGTTACTCCAGATTCTACCTTTATAATTCCCGTTTTTTCATCCCATTCTAGGATTTTGTTATAAGAACTCATATCTATAAGAATTCCATCACTAATGAGAGAGGCATCTCCATAACTACACCCACCTCCGCGAAAAGCTATTTTGACGTTCACTCTACGAGCATAATCAAAAATTTCTTGAATTTCTGAAATTGTCTTAGGACGCAAAACAGGAACTTCTGAAGAAAAATTCATTCCCCAAGATTCAACTCTTTCTGGTTTAGGAACGTGAATAGACATTAAACGTTTAACCTTTTGAAAATAAAACTGGGGATATTCTTAATTATGAATGCAACAAGTGCCCAACGTGCAGGTACATAAATGCATTCTTTATTTTTGTTGGTGGCGTTGATAATAATTTTTGCTGCTTTATTGGCTGATATAACCCAAAATAAACCCTGCATTCCTTTTACCATGTCTGTGTCTATAAATCCCGGTTTAACAGTTAAAACTAAAATTCCTTTTCGAGCTAGACGGTTTCGAAGTGCTTCTAAATACGTATTTATTGCCGCTTTAGATGTATTGTAAACTGGGTTTCCTACTCTACCTCTATCTCCTGCTATGGAAGAGATTCCTATAATTTTACCTTTTCCTTGTTTTTGGAAATATTTTGCAGCCTCATTGAGCCAAGCAATTGCACCCAACGTATTTGTGTTCATCATAGAAATGTCTTTCTGTGTATTAAACTCATCAATCTTAACTCTTTCTAAAATTCCGCTTGCATAATAAATTTCATCAAGTCCATTTAACTCTTTGATAATTTGTTGAAAAAGTGACTCAACCTCAAAAAATTTTGTTACGTCATGTGCTAATACAATTGATTTTGAATTTGGAAATTCATTTGAAATTTGATCTAACTTTTCTTTTCTACGGGCAATTAAGCAGACCTCATTTCCAGACTTTAAATGTTCTTTTGCAATTTCTGCCCCAATTCCGCTTGATGCACCTACTACAATAATTTTTTTACTCATAAGTTTCCTATTTCTTTTTTGGTTGGCTACTAATAGCTGTCATTGGAGCTTTTTCTTGACCCGGAAAGAAAGTCATCATAAAAGAGGATTGTGGAACAGTAATTTTTTCAACTTGGCGTCGATATTTTATTACTGCACCAGGAAAACCAGCTCCTTTGACAATAAGTGTAATTTTTTCTTGATTAAAACGTGTTGTTTTCAATTCCTCATATTTTTCTAAAAGTTTTTTATGAAAATTATTTTTCTTTTGATAAAGTTCTATAAGTTCTTTGAATTTCAATTTTCTTTCGTTGTCAATCTTGCCTCTAGATTGTTTAATTATGTTGTTCATTTGTTGAACCTTAGGAATAATCTCTGTTAGTTCTTTTTCAGAGTTTTTGATAGCATGAGCTACTTCATGAAAAAGTTTTTCATTCCTAAAATGCAATCCCATGTTTATAACTACATCCAAACCCGCATTTGAACCCAAATTAAAAGTAGACAATCCTCCAAAAACAAAAATCTCACTTCCAACAATAGCACTTGCTTGCCCTGTTAGAACAATACTTCCCAAACAATACACTTTCGAACTTAAAATGCTTCCCTCTACAATGATATCTCCATCTACTTCTAGATTTGCATTTTCAATGAACTTGGCACGAACATTTCCCTTGACCTTAATGACTCCTTGATTTTTGAGTTTTATTCCCCCTTTAACAATTAGGTCCATTCCCACTTGTACATCGTGAGACTCAACATTCTCACCTACATAGATATTTCCAGAACTTACTACTTTGGAACCCTCTTCAATAGAACCATCTACAGTAATTGAACCATTGTAGTTAATATTTCCTGTGGTTAGACCTATATTAGAGTGTATGCGTAATTCAGAAGAAATTGTAATTGATTCATCCGTGGAAAAAAGAACCCCATCGATAGCGGCAAAGTACTCAATAAAGACTCTTTCTTGGTTTTCTGGATCTGTCTTTGTTTCAGAGACAATGTTATCTCCAATTACAACTTTAGGTCTTTTGATTGGAGTGGGATTTAAAATTGTACCATATACATCTTTACCCGGCTTTCCCGGGACTCCTTGAAAAAGTGTAATGATTTTATCCCCTTGTTTGATAGAAATGTATTTTTCCAAATTACGATAGTCAGCTCTACCATCCTCTCGAATCACTACTCTTTGGTTGTGAGGAAAATAAAATTTCACCCATCCATCTTCCCCTTGTACTGGTGGATATCCTGTTGCTATTTCGACTCGAATAATAACTTCTTTCAGTTCTCCCTTTTGGATACGATTCAATGTATTTGTGATCTCATTGATTTTATTAAACTGAATTAAATCTTCAGCTAAGTTGGAAGAAGAGAGGTAGCTATAAATTGCAGTGGGAGTTACGTCTTCAAAAGAAAGACCCATAGTGTCTATAACAGCATAAGCATGTAAATTATCACTGCTTACATCAATAGTCAAATAAGAGGATGGGTCTACAGTTTTTTTCTTCTCTGGTTGAACTGCTTCCGATGATTTTTGATCGTCGACTCCCATATTTCCTCTTTATAAATAATTAAAAAAATAACCAAATGCTCTAACAAGTCCAGGAACGTCTTTTAATTTTTTCCAAATAGAGACTTTATCTCCATGAGAAAGTAAACCTGTAATTTCCAGATTGTAATGCATTTTTTTTCTTTTTAAAATATTTGCAATATTAATTGATTCTGATTCTGGAATTACTTTATCATTTCTACCATGAATTAGACTCACAGGTGCAACTAAATTTTCAACATAATTGATGGGAGAATTGATCTCAATCAAATTTTCTAGTTTTTGAGTAATGACAAGTTTTATTTCGTCTCTAAAATTTGGTTTATTCATAAAATTTAAATAAAACTCTTTTTCCTTTTCGTTTAACTCTACAAAAACTTTAGAAGCCATACAATTAGAACCTGTTCTATACAGAGCGTTGTCTAATGCAGTTTCTAAGAAGATATTTTTTAATTTTTCGGATTTTTCAAACACAAAATCTACAAAATTAAATAAAAATAATAAAGAAGGGTAATTATCGTATTCAAAGTTTTTAAAAACACTTTCTATAAGTCTACCAAAATGGCTAAAACCTCCTAATGCTAAAATGCTATTTACTTTTCCTTGCATTTCTTTTCTCGATAAAGCAATGAGTCCCATTCCTCCGGTAAAACTAATGCTAAAGATTCCTAGTTTTTTACCTTCTTTTTGGGCAAACTTAGAGATAATTAAAAACACATCGAGCATGTTTTCAGAGGTTTGGGAAATGACTTTCAAAGCCTTTACTTCTTCAAACTCTGGAAGATAAATTTCATATCCTGCTCGACAAAGATTGTTGGCAACTTCTAAAACTCTTGGATCATCAATTCCTAAAATACTCATTCCATGAGTTAAGATAATTATAGAAGGTAAGGATTTATTTTGTGGAATAAAATGCAAACATCGATAAGATTTGGATTGATAAAAAGAACTTGGAATAAAAATTTCTTCAATTTGAGAAACATTTGTATTTTTAGAAAGTGCAGTATAATAAATAAAAGGAAAACCTTTGGAATAAAAATTTAAGTTATAAGAAAATCCCACAATACCTAAGTTTTCTCAGCTAATAGTTTATAGTTATTTGGACCTGCTTTCACTGCCTCAGCAAGAGCGTTTTGAGCTTTTTCAAACCACTTTTGTGGAGATTGAAATTTAGAGTGATAGTCAACTGAACCAACGCAAAGATCTACATTATTCACTTGCTTGCGAACTTTTGTTAATAAATCTCCTAGTGATTTCCCTAGTTTTTCTCTAGCCTCAATAGTCAAAACAATACCGATTGTATCTTCCGATAATTTATAAATTTCAGGTTTCTTACCAAGAATTTCCTTTAATCCATCCCCTAAGGAATTTAAACTTTTGGATTTATCGGCTCCATTTAAGATTTTAATTAGAGTTAGGTTTTGAGGAATATCTAAAGTAACCCGATAAGATAGAATATTTTGAAAATGTTCTATACTAAAAATAGCATCTTTCTCTGGGGTTTGAATATTTAAAAATGTTGCGTGAAATTGTTTTGCAAATTGTTTAATTTCAGACCAAACCGGGCCAATATTAAAATTCTTTTGAGGTTCTATAAAAACAATCTTTACACCACCATAAAGTTGATTTTCAGCAATTAAAGGAAGAACTACATCGGAATGAGTAGAAGAAAAGGCACCTAATTTTTTCTTTAAAAATTGAATTACTTCTTCCGAAAAATCAGATCTTTCAGCAATTGGATCGTATAAATTCACACTCTCCCCTTTGCGTTCAATAAACCTTGTAAACTGTTGATTTTTTACAAAATAAATAGAAATGGATTTTGAAGGAACGATTAAATAAACTTTACTTAAAAACTCTCGGATTGTGTTTTCTAGTGCAAGATTTTTAGTTTTGAAGAGAAAATCAAAACTCATAACTTGAAGCTCAGAACTAGCTACTTGGGGTTTAGGAGATAAAGAAGGTTTAGAGACTTCTGTTTCAGATTTTGTTATGTTAGGAATTGAAGGAGTGGATTTTGGAAGTTCAGTTCGAATAGAATTTAAAGCTGCTTGAGAAGTAAGAGACTCTTTTTTTTCTTCTGTTTTAGGAATGGAAGTAGTAGGAATACTTTCTTCTACCTCTGGTTTTTTAGGAGTAGGAGGAGCAGAAATTTTCTGTGAACGTGAACGTTGTTCTTTTTGAAATTGCTTTTGTTTTTTGTAGATTTCGTTTTTAGGAAATAAATAAACAATCAAGAGTAAACTCCCCATAGCAAGGCAGAAAAAAATACTACCCCATATGTAGACTTCTGTTTGAGAAATGGTTTGTTTAGATTGAGCAAACAGGGCAAAAAAAGGAAAAAAAATAGTTACAGCAAAAGGGAACTTTCTCATTTTGAAATAATTCTTTTTTTTATTTACGGAAATTTTTGTTCTAATCCAAAGTTAGAATCTTAAAAATATAAGTTTTTAGTCAATTCCATATTTTTGTAAAACAGAACTTGTATTTGGGCAGGAGGAGGTTCCATAGCATCCACACCCTTGTGCGTCTTGCTTTTCCGCTTTGGAAAAGTCTTCTAAAAAGCGATCTGCTTGAATAGAATCTACCCCCCCAACAGTGAAACTAGAAATAAGTTTACGAAGTCGTCCGTTTTTTGTACATTCAGAGACTTGGTCGCAAGTTTCATAGGTAACTTGATTACTCTGGAGAACTTCCATATTTTTTCCACAAGTTTCGCATTTGTATTCGTAAATGGGCATATTTCCTCCCGAAAGACTTATTATTTATTAAATTAGACTATCATAAAATCCTTGTATAAAAATGTTTCTAATTTTTGAATTAGAATATATCTCATAAAAATAGCTTTCGACAGAATAATAATTATGACAACCTAAATATTTTTACAAGAATATTTATTTCTATTCTAAAAAACTGTAAAGATATTTTTATAAAAGTTTATAATATGAATTATCTACTTTTTGTTTTAAAGAGAATCTCTAGCTTTTCAATTTCTTTTCTAATGTATTTTACTCTATTCTTTGGAATTTTAGATTGTGCTTCTTATTTAGAAAATCGTAAGAACGATACAAAAGATATTTTTACAATCGGCTTGGAACAAGAATCTTATGGATTTGGATTTAGAATTAGTTTTTTACCCATCGGATTTTTCTTTCAATCAAGAAACGACTTAGCAACAGGATATGGATTGAGGGGTGGAAATTTTGGAAAATATTCTACAAACCAATTAGTCTTTGGTTTTTTGGGAGGAGAAAATTTTTACAATGGAGAATTAGTAAAAGATTCCAATGGAAAACTTATTAAAGTCAATGAAACATACTTAGTTGCTAATAAACGAAACAATCTCAAATCTCATAGTTTGCGATATCTACATTTTTATAAAGATCCTCCAAGTCAAAGGCGTAAACGACAAAGAGAAAAGGATTTAAAAAATTTAGCACGAGAAATTTCAGAACAAACAGGAAATTCAGAACTACTTGAACAACTTCCTCAAACCAACCCAAAACCATATGGATATGCAAATCATTATTTATACCAAGTGGAAATTTTTCTGGGCATTCATTATGGTTTAAGATTTGGTTTCAACATAGCAGAGTTTTTAGATGGAATATTAGGTTTTCTAAATATTGATATCTTAGAAGATGACATTCAAGGAGAATTGAACATAGAAGAATTATGATTCAAGTTCAAAATTTAAGTAAAGAATTTATTTTAAAAAAAAGAAAACCCGGATTTTTAGGTTCTATACAATCTCTTCTATTTTCTGAAAAAGAAGTTTTAAAAGCTGTAGATAACATTTCTTTTAATATACAACAGGGAGAACTCGTAGGATATTTAGGACCCAATGGAGCGGGAAAATCTACAACCATAAAAATGTTAACTGGAATTCTAAAGCCTACCTCTGGGTTTGTAAGTATCAATGGAATTGATCCTTCTAGAGAAAGAAAACGAAACGCTTTCCAAATTGGGGTTGTATTTGGTCAAAGAACTCAACTTTGGACTGATTTACCTGTAGAGGAATCTTTTGATTTGCTTAAATCTATTTATAAAATTGATGAAAAAATTTATAAACAAAAACTAGAATTTTTTTCCGACTTACTTGGAATTCATGAATTTATGAAACAACAGACCCGTAAACTTTCCTTAGGTCAGAGAATGAAAGCTGATTTAGCAGCAAGCCTACTTCACTCTCCTAAAATTTTATTTTTAGATGAGCCAACAATAGGATTAGATCTCTTGGTTAAAGAAAAAGTAAGAGAGTTCGTTAAACAAATCAATCAAGTAGACAAAGTAACTATTATTCTAACAACTCATGATATCCAAGATATTGAATTTTTAGCTAAAAGAATTATTATTATAGATAAAGGAAAAATCCGCTAT
>CALDSP010000111.1 GCA_937924465.1 uncultured Leptospiraceae bacterium | reverse complement strand
AAAACTAGGACTAAAACTATAAGTCAAATTTGATCCCTTAAAAACAGGAGAATTTTCATTGAATTGATTAGAGTCAGTTTCTAATAAAATGAGATCAGGTTTCAATTTTGCTTTAAAAATTTTTTCTACATAATAATAGTAATAAGCAGGAGTAGTTACAGCTGAAGATAAATTGTAAATTTTCCAATTTGGATAAAATTCTTGCAACTCTTTTGCATCAAAATATAAAAGCCTTGAAGAACCGAGAATAATTAGCAATTTTTTCTTTTTGGTTAGAACCTCTTCATCTTTGAGTATTTGCTCAAAAAGTTCTTCTCTTGTTTCATAGTAAATGTGAGTAAAGTCTGACTTGATATATTTTTTAATAGAGTCTAATAAAAAAATTTTATCAAAAATAAAAATTCCAACTAACAATAAGATTGGATAAAAAAAATTTTTTTTCAAGTTCTCTCCTTGAGTAAACTACAAAAATTTTTCTATTACTTTTTCAATTGCCATTGACTTTTGGCAAATTTCATTGTATTCTCTCTCTGGTTCGGAATCATATACAATTCCTCCCGATGACTGTGTGTAAGCATAATTTTTAGAAACAAATAAAGATCGAATAGGGATGGCAAAAGCACAATTTCCATTAAAACCAAAATGTCCAATTGCTCCTCCATACACTCCGCGAGGTTTATTTTCTACACGATGAATAATTTTCATAGATTCAATTTTCGGAGCACCTGAAAGTGTCCCTGCTGGAAAAGAAGAAGCTAATCCAGAAAACATGTCTTCTTCAGGACGAATAATCCCCGATACCTCACTAGAAATATGTTGAATATGACTATATCGCTTAACGTCCATAAGCCTACGAACTTTCACAGTCCCAAAGCGAGCAACTCGTCCAATATCATTTCTATGTAAATCTACAAGCATATTGTGTTCTGCTATTTCTTTTGGATCGTTTAATAATTTTCTAGAAAGTTCAATATCCTCTTCTTTGTTTGTCCCTCTACGAATAGAACCCGCTAATGGATAAGACTCCATTTCCCCATTATGCAAACGAAAAAGTAATTCTGGACTTGCTCCTAAAATTTGAATATCCCCGACTTTGAAATAATACATATGCGGAGATGGATTGAGTTTGCGCAACTCTTCGTAAATTGGAATACAACTTCCATTAATTTCAAACTCACACTTAAACCCAAGTTGGCATTGAAACGTATTCCCAGAGAGAATTTCTTCTTTAATTTTTAAAACTCCTTGTTTATGTTCTTCCTTGGTCATTGTGTAACCCAATTTTTTAATAGAGATGTTATATGAGGAGTTTGAAATTTTTTCAGAATCTAACCATTTATATATCCTAGAAGAACGATCATTTATAAAATAAAAGTAAAAAACCTCTCCAGTCATTTTATCGTAAACAACACCATCGGTGTACACTCCAAATTGAAAACTAGGAAAACGTTTTTCATACGTTAGGTGTAAAGTAGGTTCAAAATAATTCATAGCTTCATAACTAAGATATCCAACCAATCCACCTACATAATCCCTAGAAATAATTTGAGAAGGCATTATTTTTCTTAAAGCTAAGTATGGATTGGAAACAAAAAACTTTTTGTTAGCAATGTATAAGTCGTTCTCCCAAGCCTCAATTAGAAAGTCAGGATCAAATCCTAAAATGGAGTATCTAGAATTATAACTTTCAGGTCCAAGAGATTCTAATAAAAAACAAGTTTGAGACTCTTTTTCAATCTTTTTAAATAATTCAAAAAAATCAATATTCTCAAAAAGTTTAAAATATTTAGGTTTTGAAGAAAGTTGTATTTCTGGATAGTTCATTAAGAGTTATATTTTTTTAAACAAGTTCTGTGTATATCATTTTTAAATAAGAATGAGTTTGTAAAGTGAATAACTCTTATAACTTAAATTCTCTCTTCTAATTTTCCTAGCCTTCCATCTACAATAGCTTTCAAGTAAACTTTGAACCCTCCCTTGTAATTGAAAAATTTTGGAAAAAATACAATACAATTCTTCAAATTTCTAAGCAAGGAAAAATTTAAGAAATTACGATTTATATAAATAGAATTTCTGAGTCCATAATACAATTTCCAAAGTGGAGGGTTTAAGTTAGGAGCAGGATGGTAATGTAAAGAAGATAGTACAGTTAAAACTGGTGCATAACGATTGAGTCTAAGTGCAAATTCAAACTCATCTCCCCATATAAAAAAATTTTTATTTATATTTCCAACTTGTAAAACTCCTTCCCTTTTGATTAACGTTCCATTAAAAAAAGAACCCAAGGGATAAGTTTTCCCATCCTTAGATAATTTTTTAAGTTGAGTAACTTCCTTAATAGAAAAACGAAGTTTAGGAAATCCTCTTGAATTTAAAACAGGTAACCCAAAACTTAAAAGATTAGGATTTTCTTTTGTTACAACTAGACTATTGAGTGCAGAAACATTTTGATTTACATGCTTGCATAATTCTTCAAGAGCATTTTTTTCTGGGATTCCATCATCATCCATGAGCCAAAGCCAATCATAATTATGATTGATTCCATACTCAATTGCAGTATGAAATCCTCCAGCCCCTCCACAATTTTCTTGATGGATAGAAATTAGATCTTTTTGATTCTCTAACCATTC
>CALDSP010000110.1 GCA_937924465.1 uncultured Leptospiraceae bacterium | reverse complement strand
ATTACAATTGGAGTACTTTCTATTTTATGGATAATTATTTATTATTTAGTTTAATACAATTATGAAAAAATTTCTTCTTCTACTAATTCCTATTTTAACTATTGTATATTCCCTAGATGCTCTTTTATTAGATGTTCACTTTGAGTATGATATATTTCCTATTTATAGGGAAACGGAATCAAACCCTGAACTAGAAGTCGAGAACTTCCATATTCAATATGGAAATGGTTTAGTTCAGTATATTTATAAAATTCGTTCAGTACTTTCAACCTTAAATGATCCCGATACGCCCATAGAAGGAGATTTAGAAAAAACAAAAGAGAGATTAGAAAAAATTTTAATTGGTCGCGAAATTTCCTTGTCAATTTATGTTTTCATAATTGTTCTTTCTGTTTCTACTTTATTTTCTTTTAGCTTTAGAGCTTGGTTTTCCATTTTCTTAAGTAGGTTTACTTATTTTTTTTCCACTCTAGTTGCTCTTTTAAATTTACTCCGAGCTTTTATTCATTTAAAATTTTTACCTTATTATGCGCTTATCTGTGGTATGTTTCATTTTGTTTATTTTATTTTTTCAATATATTGTTTTTTTATTATAAAAAAATATTTATTGAATGGAGAAGTTTTTTATAATTCTCTTTATATTGTTTCTTTGCAGTCAGATGAAAGTGGAGTTGGAAAAGTAAATCTTCCTTATGAGCAAAAAGTAAATCAGTTTCAAGTTCCATTTTTGCAAAAATTCAAAGATTTATTATATAACATTTTCTTTATAAAACTTAAGATTGCTTATCATTTTTTAGTCATCATTTTTGTTGGGCTTATTCTAGGAAATTTTGTTTATATTCCTCTCTTTTCTCTGCAAAAACATTATTCAGTAGAGTTTGGATATTTACTAGGACTTTCTATTCTGTTTTTAAGTTTGTTCTATATAAGAAACTATTATCACATAGGAAAAGAAAATCAAAATGGAGTATTAGCAAACTTGTCAGTGAGTTTTTCCTTTTTAATTTATCGTTTCTTAAGAAATTTATCTATATTTGTAATAGTTAGTTTAGGAATTATTTTTTTTATAATTGCATTTTTGTTTTTATTAAATTGGAATCTTTCCTGGCTCACTGAAAAACAGCTAATTGAAAAAAGTGTGCGTTTATAAAAATTTATTTTGTATTTTTTTCAAAAATCTCCAAACTCAATTTTGGAGCTTGTAACAGAGCGTAATCAATACTATATAAACTCAAAAGAGTAGTATCTTTAAATTGGCAAAAATCCATTGGTTCTACTTCTCTTCCATATTTTCCATATTCATTTACTTCCGTTGTAATCATCCCTCCTGTTTGAATACAAACAAAAAGACTAACAGAACGAATTCTAGAAAAATTTGGTAAAACGGTTCTTCTTTGAAAATACTTTACATATTCTCCCGAACTAATTTCATCTAGCGGTTTCCAAGCCATACAATCCCTTCTTAAATAAGCTCTGCCTTCTTTTTTTACGCATTGAGAACTAATATAAATTCTAGAACGAAAAAATTTTAGTACGTTTTGTCTTACGGGAGTTTCAATCAGTTTGTATGTTTCTAAAAATGGTTTTTCCACTAAAGATTCAACAGCATAAGAAAAATTTTGAAAAACTAAAGAAAAGAAAAGAAGAAAAAAAATTAATTTCATTTGTTTACTTGCCTTTTAAAAGAAGTTTGATTTATAATTTCACTATAAAAAATCATTCCATTATAAAGTAGTAAAGAAATTTTTATATCTTAGTTCAAACTGTTTTCGAAAAAAGATTCCTATACAAGTATTTTAAAACATTTGAACAAAGGTATTTCAAAATTTAAGAAATCAGACGAAAAAAAAATTGCATTTATAAATTATTTTGGATAACCTCCCAAATGATTAGGAGCAAGAAATGTCAAACCCAATTAGTCCTCAAAAATCCCCTTACCTTGTAAATGTAAATGAAGGAGAAAAAAAAGCATGGTGTTCTTGTGGACATTCTTCGAAGCAACCTTTTTGTGATGGATCTCATTCTAAAAACCAAACAGGAATGAAACCTGTAATTTATAAATGTGAGAAATCGGAAGAGATCGCTTTCTGTGGATGCAAGCATACTAAAAATCCACCTTTTTGTGATGGAACTCACAATACTCTTACTTAGAATTTTCAACTAAGTAAAGAATAATTTGCTTCATTAAATCAATTGTATCTTTATGTTTAAATAGATATCTTGTTTGTACGTTCTTATCTACAAGATAAACATAAGTGGAATGATCAATAAAATTTCCGTTTACTTCATAATTTGCTTTGTAATTGTGGACTATTTTGTCTATCTCTTCTTTGCTACCAGTAAGTCCAATCCCATTTGAAATGTAAAATTCAATGTATTTTTTTAAAATCTCGGGAGTATCTCTTTTTGGATCAACACTTATAAATATATACTGCACTTCCTCTGCTGTTTTTCCTAAAGATTGATTTAATTTTTTAAATTTTGAAAGAGTATTAGGGCAATAATCCGGACAAGTGGTGTATCCAAAAAAAATTAAATTTATAGTTTTTGCATTTTGTTTTAAATTCCAATTTTGATTCTCATAAGAAACTAAAGTAAAATCTCCTCCAAGTGGTAAAATATCAAGTTGAGTTTTTGTACAAGAAGTAAGACTCACTATTGCAGTTAAAAAAAATAAAGTTTTGCTATATTTCATATTTAACCTGCTTCTAATTCTTCAATTTTTTCTAAGATTTCAAATTCTTCTGGAAAAATTTCTTTTAACCTATAAAAAATAGCAAGAGCTTCTTGCTTTTCTCCAAGTTCAGAAAGAGCTATGCCTTTTAAATAAATTAGTTCTGCTTGATTTTTAAAACTTCCAGATTTACTTAAATGCAAGAGAAAATTTCTGTAATCTTTATCAAAAAAACAAAGAGTAGCTTTAGCACGATTACAAATATAAGAATATTTTAAACTTTCGTAAGCATTTTCAATTTCTGAACGAAGTTTAGAAGCGTAAGAGGTTTCAAGTAAATTTAAAATCTCGAAAGAAGAAAGATGTTGAAGACTTTTTTTTGATTCTAGCTCTTTAAATTTTTTTTCTAATTCTGAAAACTCTAAATTAGATTGAAAAGATGAACGAATAAGTTCTTTTGTTTTTCCATTTATAAGTT
>CALDSP010000109.1 GCA_937924465.1 uncultured Leptospiraceae bacterium | reverse complement strand
GATAAGATGCTATCGGAAAAAGGAAAATTGATCCAAAATGAAAGATTAGAGTTTTTAGAAAAATTTAAAACTTATTTTACTGAAAATCTTAAACAGATTAGTCATTCTAAAGATAATATTGAAATAAAATATTTACCAAGTATTGAAAATACTGAATTTTTTTTTGAAAAGTTACAAGAGAAAAGAGACAATGATTTAAGAATAGGATACACTTCTGTTGGAATACATAGAGATGATTTTTTTTTAGGATATAAACATAAAGAAATCAATTCCTTTGGTTCTCAAGGTCAAAAACGAAGTGTAGTTCTTTCTTTAAAGGCATCACTTTTTCAATATACTTATGAGACATTTCAAGAAAAGCCAATTCTTCTAGTAGATGATATCATTCGAGAACTTGATTTTAAAAGAAGAAAAGATTTTTTAGAATTTTTAGACTCTGCAGGACAAGTTTTTTTTACAACTACAGACCTAGATGGTTTACATGATTATATAAATCAAAACAAAAACAATGTACAAATTTTTAAAGTCCATGCGGGGAGTGTAAATTCTTATGAATGAAGTATCTAAAATCAATGTGCAAGATTTTAAAAATTTATTAGACAAGATAGGTTGGAATCCTGAAAATTTTTTTTCTTCTTATGCTAAGAATATAATACTAGACAATTGGGAAAATATAGTAGGAGAAGGCTACTCTAAATATACATATCCTCTAGATGTAAAAAATAACAAATTAGTTATTCTAGTAGCACATGACGTTTACAGAATGGAACTAGAATTTAAGAAAAACCTAATATTCCAAAAAATTCATGAAATTTTTAATAAAGGAATTATTACTCAATTAGGCTTTAAAATAGGTACAATTACCCAAAATCATAAAAAGAAATATTTTACTAAACAAAAAAATCTTATTGAAAACTCAAAATTATATTATTTAATTCCACAAACAGAAAATGAAATCACACGGCAAAAATTAAAAGAGCTAATTGATTCTTTTCCTAATACTTAAAAGTATAACCTAATTCTACAAAACGATTTTGTGTAGCTATTTCATAGTAACCATCTATGGCTCGCACCATTCTTGGAATAGAAAGAATCAAAAACATAGGAAATGCATATTTTCCTGTAAGTAGATTTAAGTTATTTTCACTAGGTCTAAAAAGTAGCCTATCTTGTAGACTTTTAGATTTTTTTGTATTTTCAGCAATGATTGCAAACACACTAATGATTCCTATATCCCATAATGTATAAATTACAGATTTTAAAACCATTTCATCATAAAGATAAAAAGGAGATTTGTAACCAACATACAAAATTCCCAAGGTGGGTGAAATTAAATTTACAGGTTGATAAATGAAATGGTATTTGTTTTGGATTGGAATTTCTGGAGAATTCCATTTTTTATTTGGAGTGAGGTATTGTTCTAATATGCTACGATATACTTTTGATTCTCCACTTCTTGGAGTTTCTATTCTTATGAGAGTATCATTATTTTTTTTAGAGAATTTTCCAACATAAATATCAAAGCGGTATGGGCTCCAAAAAAAAGGCTTATAACGATAACTAAACCCTAAAGTGTTTTCAACTGTTTTAATCTTGTGTTCTGTTAGATGGTTTAAAAACTCTAAAGTTTTCAGATTTACTTCTTCAACTTGTTCAGGGATATTAATTACCTCTTTCCCATATAAAAAGGGAGTTAAAAATAAAATTAAAATAAAAAAGATCATGAAATATCCCCAAAGAAAAATCCTACTGTTAAAACTAAAGAATTATAAATAATATGACATAATGAAGTAGCCCAAATGTTTTTAGTTTTAATATAAACGAATCCAAAAACTAAACCAACAAAACAAAGAGAAATTGCAATGAGAGGAGAAGAGTTGGGACTGTGGTGCATAAATCCAAAAATAAGAGATGTAAAAAACAATCCGTAATTTTTATGTTTGAAGTGTAAGAATTGATTGAGTAAGTAACCTCTAAAATAAATTTCTTCTATAATGCCTGTAAAAATTCCTATAGAATACAAAGCCCAAAGATAACTCAGAAAATTTCCTTTGATCCCATTTAATAGAGTTTTATTTACTACATTCATTTCTACTTTATGTCCTATTTTTTCTAGAACGAAGAAAAAGAGGTTTATTCCAACAAATGTAAGAATTGCAAACAGTACACTAATGATTATATCTCTTGGAGTAGGTTGTAAGGAAAAATTTGTCAAAGGAGAACGAAAAAATCTATGAATTACAATATAAGCAGGTGGAAGAAAAGCCATAAACCATAATAGTCTTTCCAAAAATAAAACCCACGGAGCACTTTGGGTTGCGTAAGTATAGTATTTTTCAATTACTTTTTGGGAATTTTCTTGGAAATCTTTGTTAAGTTGTTCTAACTCTTGTTGGTAAGTGGCTTTTCTGTCTTCTTCTGTTAAGCTAGTAAAATCAGAAGGTAGACTACTATTTACTAAAGTAGAGGCAACTAAAAACTGGGTAAAAAAAATTGCCATTACTTCACAAAAAATAGCTAATGAAATTTGAACAAATGTTAAGCTAAGGAGAGTTTTAAAATGATTTCTCGTTTTGTTTATATCCATGCAAGAAAAACACTACCGAAAATTGATTTTTCGTGTCATTTAAAAATTTTTGGATTTTAATTGACATTCATTCCTTGTAAATCCGATAATTGTTATATGAAGTCCTCTGAAAGTTTCTATGAAGAACGGAACCGTAACAAAGAAATACAAAATCATTTTTATGAGTTAGAGTTTTCTAATCAAGAAAAGAAAAGTGATATAATAAAGTCTTTATCTAAAAAAATTCCGTGGTACATTCCCATAACTAAGTATATTGACGAAATTAAAGATGGTTCAGTTCGGCTTACTGCTAGAAAATATTTTCGTGATTTGCAAATAGAGTTATTAA
>CALDSP010000108.1 GCA_937924465.1 uncultured Leptospiraceae bacterium | reverse complement strand
AAGCATTGCATAATTTTTGCCACGTCGGGTGAAAGGATCATTGACGTCTTTTTGAGTAATACCTACGCGCGTAACGTAACTTTCTAGTTCCTCTTTAGGCAGTTTACTAATCTCATGTTCAATGACCTTAGCAAATCTTTCTGTTTGTTCTAAAGTATAACCAACAGGAGCAGAAATTTTTACAAAAAATGTTTCAATTGCATCAGGAAATAGCTTAAATCTTCCGAAGGTAGCCGCTAAGATAATTGTAAAAGTTAAAGCTACAATAAATAGAAAAAAAGTTCTTCTAGGATGCCTTAGTGCAAATGATAAACTTGGTCTGTAAAATTTGTCACGTAACGTTAGGTAAAGTTTTCCTTCTGAATGTTCTTCTGGGTCAATGCGATGATTTTTATTTATGTCATAAACATGAGATGGTAAAATAATTATACTCTCAAAAAGAGAAGCTGTAAGAGCAATAATAACTACCGCTGGAATACTAAAAACAAATTTCCCAAAAATTCCACTTGTAAAAAGCATAGGACCAAAAGCAGCACAGGTTGTAGTTATAGTAGCTGTTACAGGAGCAACAACTTCTGCAGTCCCTATTACACAAGCTTCAAAGGCGTCTTTTCCCATTTCTAAGTGGCGAAAAATATTTTCTCCAATTACAATAGCATCATCTACTAACATTCCTAAGACAATAATTAAACCCATCATAGAAATGAGATTGAAAGTAAAACCAAAATAATCCATAGTAATAAAAGCCATTCCAAGAGCTAATGGCAAACCTAGTGCAACCATTAAAGCTAGTCGCCATCCTAAAAATAAAAACAAGGAAGCGACAACTAAAACAAAACCTTGAATTCCATTGCTAATTAAAACTTGAAGTCTTCTACGAATAAATTTAGAGATATCATTTACATAAGCAAAAGTTAAAGTCTCTAAATTTTTTTCTTGAAACTCACTAGTGGCTTTTTTTACTTCATCTACAAGTTTAATGGCATCGGCTTTTTCTTTTTTTATAACTACCAGACCAACAGCATATGAGCCGTTCACTCTTTCTATATACTCTTTATCTACAAAGTCTTCTGTTACTTTGGCAATGTCTTTAATTCGAACAGATCTTCCTGCATCATTTGCACGAACATAAACATTGGCTATTTCTTCTGCAGTATCAAACTCTCCCACCGTTCTTATACTTGCTTCTTTGTTATTGATCATTATGGTTCCACCGGGAAAGTTTATATTTTTTGTTCTTAAAGCATTCACTACTTGCAAAGGACTAATGTTAAAAGAAGAAAGAGCTCTTGGGTCTAAATCTACATGCATCTCTGCATCTAAATATCCTTTTCGTGCAACCCTTCCTACTTCTGGAATTTCAAGAAGAATGTCTTCTAGCTCTCTTGCTTTTTTATGAAACTCTTTCATGGATATGGAAGGTTTTCCGTTCGTTTCTTTAATTCCAAGGTGGATTTCAATTACGGGAGTTCTTGCAGAAGTAATTTCTTGAACGATTGGGGTTTTTGCATCTTCTGGTAAATTTTCCACTCTGTCTACTGCGGCTTTAATGTCATCTACAACTTTTTGAGTGCTTTTCACATCTGGATCAATGGTAACAATAATTCCTGATCGATTTTCAATAGAACCAGAGCGAATTTCTTTAATTCCATCTACAGCTTTCAAACTATCCTCAATGGGCTTAGTCACTAATTTTTCTACTTCTAAAGGAGAGGCTCCGGGATATAAAGTTACAATACTCACCACATCAAAATTGATATTAGGAAAAGCCTCTCGATTCATAGTTTTTGCTTTATAGGCTCCAACAATTACTACTATTGCAGAAAACATGTTTATTAGAATGCTCTTTTCTAAAAAGTATGCTATTAATTGCTTCATAAAAACCCCTCAATTGTAGATTTTTTTTATTGGAAAAATTCGTCAAATTTTATTAACCAAATAGTTAGTTTGATTGTAAATATAAAATTCTTATTTTATCTATTCCAAAAACTTAAGACATTAAAATACAAATTCATTTAAAATTATGTCTTATAAATAAATCTGTATTAAAATAAAAAATTTTTTTGGTAATTCATGATATAAGAATTTGTTGAGAAATCATAGAAAAGTAAAAGTAGAGTAAACAACATAACTACGGTTTACGAAAAATTTAAATTATTTATTACTATTGTATCACACAACTTTATAAAGGATAGTTAAATGTTACGTTAGGTGAAAAAACAATTCAATAATTTAAATGTATTATAAATAAATTCCAAAACCAAATAAGAAAATAGAACCTTTTAACTTGGTTGATTGAGAAGAGCCAGCAGGTCTAAGAGAGATTTCTGTATACTCTCCTTCAATAAAAATATATCCTAATCCTAAATTGATTTTACTTCCTAATCTTCCAAAAATTTTTCCTCCTGCACAGGCATATCCACAAGTTCCAAGTCCAATACCAACGTTAACATAAGGATCAAAAGTTTTCCTAGGGCGAAAATGAAATGTAGAAGCAAAGTCAAAACTTGCTAAATGTGTTGAAAAGTTTGGGTTTTGAAAGGAAGAAGTAAGAAGAATTATAGGTGCAAAGATGGGAGCAAGATTATTTAAACTAAAAAGAGGATTGGATGAATTAGGATTTGCGCTAGAGTTTGAAGGCAACAACAGTAACAAAGCACCAAGCACAGAGCTATTGTCTTTGTACGTAACATTGATAGAGTGATAATTCATGCCAAATTGAAATCCTAATTGATGAGGCAAATACTCTGCTAAAAATCGGGCATGATAAGCTTCAATATTTGGAGTAATTTTTCTTGCCCCTAAGTATATGAGAGCTGGGTTGTTTAATAAGTTTCCAAAAAAGGAAAGTTGAGAGTTTGAATAATCTAAATCTTTTGAGTAAAGATTTCCTTTCCCAAGACTATAATGGATTGACCAAATCTTATTTGGTTCACTTTGATAAGTTTTGTTTGACAAATGGTTCGTATCATGAGTCAAGACTGGCAAATAAGAAAAAAGAAATACAATTATAAAAGTAAAATTACTTTTCACTTTCAACTCCTTTTTCTTTAAAGAAAGTATACTCCCTACTATAAGTCAAGTTTTTTAGAATAGGAATATAATTTGAAATGATTCTTTCTTTACAATTCATTGAAAGTGAACATAAAAATAAAAAATTATTTACATGATAGTGAACAATAATTTACATAAGAACCATTATTCACTAAGCTCTTATTTTTTAAATTCCTGCAATACCACAATTAGGTCTAAAAACTGTATCGGCTTCTTCTTTTGCTATTTTCATAGTATTGGGGGAATGTTTTTTATATATAATAATAGCTGACTTCACTCTAGTGAGTGCGTCACAAGAATTTCCTAATCTATGAGAAACTATAGCAGATAAAAACAGAGTATTGGCATAGCTTAAATCATTTTTATTTTTTAGGCCTTTCATAAGTTGTATGGATTGATCATAATATTTTAAAGCAAGTTGGAAATTACCATTTTGGTGGTTGAGAGCACCTAACGCACTGAGTCGATTTGCTTCGTGCATACTTTGGTTTGTAGTTGCTTGTAAACTGGCTTCCAATTCATCGGAAAGTTCATCAGCAAAAATAAACGAGGCTCCAATAAACAATAAAAGAAAAAATTGAATCGCTTTCATAGAATGCTTCCTCCTGTATTTTAAATACCCCTGTTAGTGAGAAAGGGGGTTCCTATTCCTGTAGTAGTTTATTAGCAATTTATGTGCCTGATTAGAATAGAAGAATTTTTTTTCTTACAAAAAGCAAAAATCTTAGCGTTTGGGTAGTCACTCTGTCTTTTTTATAATAAATTGGAAGAATGAATTCTAAAATGAGGGGGTAAAATAAAAAAGCTAATTGCTCTTTTGCATAAAAAATAAACAAGTAGCTTGCAATATGCTTAAAAATTGCTCAAATTAATTCATAGCAACTTCTACGTATCTACTAGCAAGAGTTTTATACTCTTTGATTTGATTTTCTATACTAGCTGCTTTTTTTAGATATTCTAGTTTTTTAGCCCTTTGAGTAGCAATTTTTCCACCTTCATTTGAGCGGGCAAGTTGTCTATATTTTTCTGCTTCTGCCTGTTTCTTTTCAATGATGGAAGCAATGTATTTTTGCACTAAAGATTTCTGCTCTGGAGTTGTTGCACCAGCTGAAATAACTTTTAGTAAAAGCCTGCTTTCTTCTTCTTCAGAAATTGCTAACAAATTTATACTAAAACTAAGTACCATAAAAATTGTAATAACTAAACGTAACATTTTTCCTCCTTAAAATGTAAATTTGATATATTGTTATTTTTTCACTTTGACTAAACCTTTTTAATTACAATCTATCCCTATTATTTAAGTGTATTTATTTTTGTAAAGTCTCTTTTTTGCATTAATCATGATAGTCCAACGGATTGTTTTGTGATTGGCAATTGCTAGCAGGCATTTTTAGATATTTTATTTTTCATTATTGCTGTCGTTTGTTTTTATATTATACTAAAGGTGGACTAACATGGATAACTAATGCTTCTTTTGAATTGAAAATTATAGCTTGGTAATCATCTTACAAATCCCATAGTACTCACCTTCTTTGGTGCTCGGTTCACTGTCTAAATCACAACGCATTTTTAATGATTGGCCATTCAATTCACTATTGACCTCGTAATTGCGTTTTTCCAGATTCCAAGCTCTATATATTTTGCCTTCATAGTAAATATCTATAAGCTGTAAAATTTGTGGTTCATGAGTCAGTAGCCATCCCCAAAAGGAAGTTTCCATTGTTAGAGGAAAGTGAAATCGTCCTTTTGTATCAGTCATTGTATTTTCTTGAAATTGTTGATCATTTTCCATTCCCGAGTATACTTTCTTTCTACACGAACCTTTGTGACTGGCTGACCATTTCTGATGAACACACCATATACCTCCGAAAATAAACACTAGGACCAAAAGCCATGGCAACTTCTTATAGCAAGTAAGGATTGTAATAATTAGTAAAAATCGTACTTTGTGAAAGTATTGCATGATGATATTTTCTAAATAGGTGCCAATTAGCTAATCGTTATATGATTAAATTCTTCCATACTATGCTTTTTTTTATGACCACGAATTTTTACGTTTATATTTCTTTGTTTGGCTCCATATAATAAAAAATCTTTAATTAGCAAAATAACATCATAGTCTATGTAAATATTGTTTGTGAAATCTATTACTACTTGACTATTTTTTGGTAAGTCCATTAAAACTTGTTTAATGGCAGCCTTATTCAAAAAAGAAATTTCCTCTGCAAGATGAATGGTAATTAGTTCTCCATCATGGTAACTTTCTTTTTTAAATCTATAAGCTAATTCTAAATTTCCTTTAAGTATAAACATTATACTCACAAAAAGTCCAATCCCAACTCCTTTTAAAAGATCAGTAAATACAATGGCTATTACAGTAACCAAGAATGGTAAGAATTGGGCTTTACCCCTTTTCCACATATGATGAAAAATAGAGGGATTAGCTAATTTATATCCTATCAAAACAAGAATAGAAGCTAAGCTAGATATAGGAATTCGACTGAGTAAGTCTGGAATTAAAAGTACGGAAAGTGCTAAAAATAAACCATGTAAAATCGTAGATAATTTGCTTTTAGCACCTGAGTTTATATTTGCAGTAGTTCTTACAATAACAGAAGTAATAGGTAAGCCACCAAGCAACCCACTTAATAAATTTCCTATTCCTTGGGCTTTTAATTCTCTGTTTGGATCAGTGAGTCTTTTTAGAGGATCTAATTTATCCGCGGCATCTATACAGAGCAGAGTCTCTATACTTGCCACAAGGCAAATTGTAAATGCAATCTGCCAAACTTGTAAGTTTGTAATTTCTGAAAATTTTGGGATTTGAAATGAATTTAGAAAATTATCCCAATGAGTGAACGCAGGCAAATGGACTAAAAACATTGGATCAAGCTCCCAATCAAATAGAAAATATATAAATCCTTCATTCACCAAAGTACTTACAATTACTACTACAAGAGGAGCTGGGATAAATTGAATTCTATTTAAAAAAGAAACCTTTGCCCATGCAATCTGAATCACAAGTCCAAGTAGAAAAATTATTAAAGCGCCCGGATGTATAAAATTTAATTCTTCGAGAAATTGAAAAGGAAAGCTCAATGTTTCTGAGTATAAATTTAAAAGCATTCCTTCATTTTCGGGATGAAGACCTAGTCCCACTGGAATTTGCTTTACTATAATAATAATTCCAATTGCTACAAGCATTCCCTCTATAACATTTGAGGGGAAATAACTTGAAATACTTCCTGCTCGAAAGAATCCTAAAATAATTTGAAAAACTCCAGCAATGGTAACTGCTAGTAAAAATGTTTCATAAGATTTTAAAGTTGCAATTCCCGAGAGTACAATAGCTGTAAGTCCAGCTGCTGGACCTGCCACACTTACTTGGGAACCGCTGAGTGAACCAATAACTAAGCCACCGATAATACCTGCAATGATTCCTGCAAACACAGGAGCACCACTAGCAAGAGCAATTCCTAAACAAAGAGGTAGTGCCACTACAAAAACAACCAACCCTGCTTTAATATCTACGGCGATATGTTTGAAATTTAAAAATAATTCATTTTTTATATTTCTACTTTCCATGTTTGTTTAACTTGCTTTGATTAAATTTTCAAAGTAAAAAGCCACATTAAAAAAGGTATGAATTAAAATTGATTTATTTTAAAATTTTGTAATATTTAAGTGTATTCTATTTCTGGAATTTTTTCATACAAGATTGAAATGTAATGTCCATAAGTAATAATCATCAGTTTTTTTTGACAAGAAACTTTTGAGTCATTTAAGTAGAAGTATAAGCATCCATTGAAAACCTTCTCTAGTGCTTTAGTAAACCTGTTCAGACTTGTAAAGATTACTTTTCAACTAGAGTTTTGAATATCATTAATAAAATAAATTTCTTGTCAGTGTTGTTGGATAACCACCATAAGAAGAAAATAATGAAACAGAGAGTAGAGTTAAATTTTTGCAAATTGATTTTTATTCTAAGATCTTAAACTTTTCTTCTTTTTCTTCTACATTGACTTTTTTATTTGCATCAAACGGTATTCCAATTTGTTTTCTTAATTCTTCCAAAGTTTTAGGAGTGTTTGGATCATCTTTTCTTCCTAAGACAGCATAAATAATTTGTGTTTCAGACTTGCCCTTAACTTGGATGGCTTGCATTTTTTCTACAAGAAAAATATCCTTTACTCTTTCATAAAGATTTTGAGTAATCAAAATATCTGTTCCAAAAGGTTTATTCAAAGCTTCCACACGAGATGCCAAATTTACAGTATCTCCAATCACTGTATATTCCAATCTCTCTTCTGAACCAATTTGTCCGGCAATGACTGGACCATAGTTTAAACCACAACCAAAATGGATTATGGGTTTTTCAGGTGTGCCTCGTCCTTCGTTAAATTTCAAAAGCGCAGCTCTCATTAACAAAGCAGCGTTGACCGCATTTTCTGCATCATTTCCTTGAGAATAGGCCGCTCCCCACGTTGCCATAATGGCATCACCAATGAACTTATCCACTACACCATGAGTTTGGTTTACACATTTGACCATCTCTGTCATATATTCATTCAGAAATTCTACTACATTTTCGGGTTGTAATTTTTCTGAAATGGCTGTAAATCCACGAATATCCGAAAAGAAAACAGCACACATTTTTCGCTCTCCACCCAACTTAAGTTCTTGTTTCAAAACCATTTCTGCTATTTGAGGATTTACAAACTTACCGAGAGCATTTTTTACTCTATCTCTTTCTACCAATCCAATTACCATTTGATTTAGCGTTTGACTTAGTTTTCCTATTTCATCATTTGAATGAATATTAAATCTAACTTGCAAATTTCCTTTTCCAACCAGTTCTGCATTGTTACTTAGGATACGGATATTTCTAACCATAATACTAGATATGAAGAAAGCCAAAGCAATTGCCGAAATCCCAACAAAACCAGCATTGTAAAGAATTTTACGAATGTCTTGTCTGATTTTATTGAGTCCATCATTTTTATCTACAATAGCTCTTGTAAATCCAGCAATATGAGAAGCAAAAAGTTCGAAGGCTAGTCCTCTTGGTTCTCCTTCTTCCGTATAATACAAAGGAGTTGAGTCTAATTTCCACATGTATTCTTCCATTTCGGAACGACTACGGGAAAGCACTCCTCCTTCAAACGGATCTATTTCTTGTTTGTTGTGTATGACTTTTTTTACTTTTGTTTCAGACTCTGCATTCATGATCCAGTTTCGAACAGCTCCCCATTTTTTTTGGATGAGTTCTCGGTTCTCTTTTTGTTCTAAAAATTCTGAATAAGAATGAGAATTGTATGCATATCTTAAAATTCCATACTCAAATAAAGCAGCCTCTCTAAGATGAGAAATAGCATCCCAGTTTTTTAGAGAATTTGTCTCGGTCCAATTGTGTAATTTGCTTTGAGAATTTTTTATATCAAATTCTAAATCTTCTAGCTGTTGTTGTAATTCTGCAATTTCCTTTTGAAGAATTTTACTTTCTTCATTGTTAGAAATAGTCTTTAGTTTTTCTTTTTTAGTAAGTAATTCTTTTTGAATTATTTGAGATCTTTCTTGATTCAACTTCAATTGCTCTGTAATTCTTTGAGTATTGTCTGGCTGAAAATCTTTGTTTGGATTTATACTTTGAATTAGTTCTTTTCGTTTTTCAAGAAAACTAGAATATTCTTTATAAAGTTGATTATATAATTTATCTTGAGAAGGTTTAACAAGTTTTGCTGCTCTTAACTCTTCAATTCTTTTTTTGAGTTTTTGAGACACTAATTCCAACTCCTTGCATATTTCTTGGTCTTGTTTGAAAAATTCCTGCCATTCTGAATTAGAAGACTCTGCTAACTCCAGAATTCTTTTAGCTCTATAGACAACTGCT